>VXXH01000264.1 GCA_009835515.1 Candidatus Poribacteria bacterium | reverse complement strand
GGACTATATTTACCAATACAATTTACAATTTCGTTTCCTCTCTTGCCGATTTGAACCCGGTTTTTATCCATGGAGGCGTTCCATCTGGTTCAACAAACGAAATCGAAACCAGAGAAGGGCGAATCAAGCGATTTCACGAAGATGATAATTGTTACGTTCTTGTGGCCAATCCAGCAGCCGCCGGTGAAGGAATAAGTCTACACACCGTCTGCCATAATGCTTTATACGCTGACCGAAGCTATGTTTCCACACACTATCTTCAATCAATTGACAGGATTCATCGACTAGGACTTCCCCCGAATCAGGAAACTAATATCTTTGTATATAGATCAATAGCACCTCCAAGAGTTGGAAGCATTGATTATTCGGTTAGCCGTAGGTTGGTGGAAAAGATCCGCAATATGCAACAACTCTTGGATGATCCAGATCTACACGAAATTGCGTTGGATGAAGAAAGTGCCGATGATCCTATAGATTATGACGTTGAACTCCAAGACATCATAGACTTAATTGCCGAAATGGAAAACAGAGCAGGAGATGTTCCAATGGAGGAAGCATGACAGCGCTCATTCCGATCGAGCGAATGTTTTCTCTTTCTGCATTAGAAGGACTACGGTTAATCAGGAAGTATTCTGCTCGCCAGCCCGAACTTAAGACTTTGGATATCATACCTCTAATCGAAAGTCTTGAGGTGGATGGTGCCAGCTTTGATTTAGAGGCATCCTCTTATCTTAACACACTTGTTGATGACGAATGCCCTACAGATGGAAAAGCCTTTTATCAAGAATGCATTAAAGCGATTCTTATCAAGCACCAACCAATCTGGTCCAAAACTATGCGAGTTGGACGTAAACGCTTTGTGCGTGGACTTGATACAAATGATCAGGATGTTTTTGTAGCCGCTGGTTTGATGGCAGACCCTCCATCCGCTGATGTTGTGACTTGGTGGGACGACATTACAGGACACGCGAAGCTAATTTCAGACCTTGAAAAAATGAAGCAAGCTAGAGTTGCTGAGTTACTCACAATTGAATATGAGCGGATAAGGCTAAAAAGTGAGGGGATTGAGAGAGAAGTTGAATGGCCAGGACTCGATGACAATTTCGCGGGTTATGATGTCCTCTCGTATGAAAAGTCTGACCACGGTACCATTGATAGTCGTATGATTGAAGTCAAATCTACGATTAATTCTCCCCTCAGGTTTTGGGTAACCCGCAATGAATGGAAGCAGGCTGAAAAGGCGGATACAGCATATCTATTTCATCTTTGGGATATGGCGAAAGATCCGCCTAAGCTGCATACTCGCAGTGTTGCCGACATTGCTCCTCACATCCCCTCAGATAACGGGAAGGGTGAGTGGTTCAATGCTACAATCTTAGTAGATACCTAGTGTGGCGTCCTAGTTATATCTTTAGCTATTGTATAGAGACAGTGTGCTTCAGCTATGAAAAAAACTGGCAGCAAATTTGACCTAACCGCCAGCGACCTCGTAGGTTATTTGAATTGTCGTTATCTATCCACCCTCGACCGTGCTGTGGCCGAAGGGGTACTCGCCAAACCAACTGTCTGGGACCCACTACTCCAGGTCCTGTTGAAGCGTGGTTCCATTCATGAACAAAATTATGTCGCCCATCTGGAGCAATCTGGCCTAGGAATCGTGCGCATTGACGGTTCGTATGTTACCGAAGAAGCGGTGGAAGAAACGCTTTTGGCGATGAGACAAGGTGTCGCTGTGATCGTGCAAGGTGCACTTTCATGTGATGGTTGGGGTGGTCGTGCCGACATTCTTCGTCGTGTCGAAAAGCCGGGTATCATCGGCGATTGGTCATATGAGGCAATTGATACCAAGCTTGCACGCGAAACTAGAGCGGGAACTATTCTGCAACTATGCCTTTATTCCGACTTGCTAACGAAGGCACAAGGTGTCACGCCCGATTATATGTACGTAGTTGTCCCTTGGTCTGATTTCGAACCGCGGAAATATCGTTTTGCCGACTATGCCGCGTATTTTCGCAAGGTACAGCGGGCACTTCGGGAATTCCTAATAAGTCAGGAAGCCGAAAAGACCTATCCCGACCCCAAAGAGTATTGTGATATCTGCCGCTGGCGGGAAAACTGTGACAAGCACCGCCGCGACGATGATCACCTTTGTCTCGTGGCTGGAATATCCAAACTCCAGATTAAGGAACTATCACAGCACAACATCACGACGGTACAGGACTTGGCTCTATTGCCGTTGCCACCGCCATGGGAACCAGAACGCGGCTCGGCAAACTTCTATGACCGAGTACGCGAACAGGCCCGCATTCAGGTCGAGGCGAGAGAAAGTGGCAAATGTAAATTTGAATTGCTGCCTGTTAAGCATGGCTTTGGCCTCTCTTGCCTTCCTGAACCTTCGCCTGGCGATATTTTCTTCGATCTCGAAGGCGATCCTTTTGTTGGAGAACATGGACTTGAATATCTGTTCGGTTATGTATTCAATGATGAGAGTGCTGACACTGTTTACAAAAACATCTGGGCTTTCTCACGCGCTGAAGAACGGCAGACCTTCGAGAATTTCGTCGATTTCGTTATGGAACGTTGGGAGCAATATCCCGACCTTCACATTTACCATTATGCACCTTACGAGACCTCAGCCTTAAAACGGCTGATGGGGAGATATGCCTCGAGAGAAGAAGAAATCGACCAGTTGTTGCGCGCCGGCGTATTTATTGATCTATATCAGGTCGTGCGCCACAGTATTCGTGCCAGCGTTGAAAGCTATTCAATCAAAGACCTGGAACCGTTCTACGGCTTCAAGCGCAATACGCAACTCCCGGATGCAAATGCAGCACTTGCAAATCTTCAAGCCAATCTGGAACTGGATGATATTCCTTCAATTACGGAGGAGACCAAAGCCACGGTGTTAGTCTACAACAAGGATGACTGTGCCTCCGTGGCAGGGCTGCGAGACTGGCTTGAAACGCAACGCGGTCAGTTACTAGCAGATGGGGCGGATATACCGCGTCCAGAACCGGGTGACGGTTCGCCAACAGAAAGAATCACTGACTGGCTTATGAAAATTAATCCGCTGATTGAACAACTGACTGCTGGCATTCCGACTGATCCAGAAAAACGGGATAAAGAACAACAGGGACTATGGGTATTGGCCAACATAATTGACTGGCACCGCCGGGAAGACAAAGCCGTATGGTGGGAATATTTCCGGCTGTGCGACCTTTCGGCAGAGGAACTGATGGATGAACGTACCGGGTTGTCAGGTCTCACCTTTGTCAATGAGGTGGGAGGTACGGAAAGAGCACCAATTCATCGCTATAAATTCCCGCCGCAGGAAAACGAATTCCGCGGCGGTGAGAATCTTTGCAATTGTGAAGATAACAAAATAGTGGCGAAGGTTGCTGCGATTTCTTTTGAAGACTACACCATTGATATCAAGAAACGGCAAGATAGCAAGGCGACCCACCCTCACGCTGTGTTCGCACACGACCATGTCTCTACACAGGTGCTCGCTGACTCGCTAGTGCGCCTTGCGGAACATGTCGTCAGTGACGGCTTGCGTGGTGAAGGCAAATATCGGGCTGCACGAGATCTCTTACTGAAAGAAACCCCTCGCATCGGTGGACAAAAGTTGCACCGTGAAGGCGAAGCGACTGTTGACGCAGCCGTGCGGCTATGCGGTCATCTAGAAGGGGGGATTCTAGCAATTCAGGGACCACCAGGCACAGGCAAAACATTTACCGGTGCGCAAATGATTTGTGAACTTGTGCACCAAGGCAAGACGGTCGGTATCACCGCGAATAGCCATAAGGTAATCCGCAATCTGATTGACGCAGCCATCGCGGCGGCAGAAGAAAGCGGAGTGGATTTACGTTGCTGTCATAAGGCTGCGGAGATCGAAGATGAGCAACCTCGCCTCTGCTTTACCAGGAAAAATGAAGAGCTGTTCGACATGCTTGGAAGTAGTGTCAATGTTGGTGGCGGTACAGCTTGGCTGTGGGCACGACCGGAGGCTTCTGAGATAATCGATGTGCTGTTTGTCGACGAAGCGGCACAAATGTCGTTAGCCAATGTGCTGGCGGTCTCGCAGGCTGCCAATACCGTTGTGCTGATCGGTGACCCGCAGCAACTTGACCAACCAATGCAAGGTAGTCATCCAGATGGCACTAACGTTTCCGCACTTGACCATGTTTTAGCTGGTAAGCAAACAATAAGACCTGAACAGGGTCTATTTCTTGAAGAAACTTGGCGGTTGCACCCCGACATCTGCAATTATACATCAGAACTTTTCTATGAGGGCAAGCTCAAAGCGAAGAAAGACCTAAAGCAGCAGGTGGTCCATGCATCTGGACCAATCAACGGCGCAGGTTTGTACTATCTGCCCGTCGAACACGAGGGCAATCAGAATTGCTCACCTGAAGAAGCACTGGCGATAGAAGCACTTGTAAAAAGATTGTTGAATAGTGACGCAACTTGGGTGGACCGTGATGGTAGCAAAAGACCTGTCACCCTTGACAATATCTTGATCATTACGCCCTACAACGCGCAAGTCTTTGAGATTCAGCGACTCCTAGCGGGAGCTAGGGTGGGCACGGTAGATAAATTCCAAGGCCAAGAAGCACCAATTGCAATTTATTCAACAGCAACATCAAGCCATAAAGATGCACCGCGGGGGATGGAGTTTTTGTACAGTCTGAACCGACTTAACGTTGCCACCTCGCGTGCCAAGTGCCTGTCAATTATGGTCAGTTCTCCACAGGTCTTCGAGGCGGAGTGCCGGACGCCTCGACAGATACAACTCGCCAATGCTTTCTGTCGCTATCTGGAACTGGCGGAAGAAATTAAACTGGTGCCTTAAAGATGCTGAGAACACACCTATAAAAATGAAAAACTGTCCTAAGATTGAGGTCCACTTCTATCGAAGGCACCAAAATTCTGTTTGGTGCTTAGGGAGGCGGTAAGATGACAATTGCGTAAAAAGAGGCCTTTGCTTTTATTGACGTTGAATCGGCTGGATTGTGTTTTTTAAAGTAGGTGCTTTGTGAACACTACCCCCCGGGCAATCAAAAAAACCACTTTATTTCAGGAAATTACGGTAAATACTTAACTTGGTTTCTATCAATTCTTCTCTGTTTTTTGTTTTGTCCCAAAACCTTGACATACACCTTTTGATGATTAGTTTGAGAAGTGGAGGTACATGGTAGATGCAAACGGCAGTTGCAACGTGCGATTCTCTTTCAGTTTTCATGCGAGAGATGGAAAAACATCCACTTCTCTCAAGAGAGGAAGAGTACGCGCTTGCAGTCAGGTATTACGAAAACGAAGATATTGAAGCGGCCAACAAGCTTGTAGTGTCGAACCTAAGGTTCGTGGTAAGAATCGCTTCTGAGTACAAATCTTACGGTTTTCCGATGATGGACCTTGTTCAGGAAGGCTCGATAGGACTGATGCGTGCCGTTCAGAAATTCAACCCCTACAAGGGGTATAGGCTCATATCCTATGCGGTGTGGTGGATCAGGGTAAGGATTCAGAACCATATAATGAAGTTCTGGAGCAACGTGAAGATCGGAACAACGCAGTCTCAGAGAAAGCTTTTCCAGAGAATAGAAGGGGCAAAGCGCAAGCTCGGGATAACTGCCGCCCGCATGGAAGACGACGACATAAGCCGTCTCGCGGACCATTTCGGCGTTAAGGAAGAGGAAATCTCCGAGATGCAGGTCCGCGCTTCCAAAAGAGACCTTTCCCTCTCGGAACGTCCCGCCGGGGACGACTCCTCAGCTACTTACGGGGAGTTGCTCCCTGACCCGTCGGATAACCAGGAGCAGGTGCTCGGCGAACTCGGGTTTGACAGCCTTGCCAGAGAGAATCTGCGCGAAGCTCTTAAAATGCTCTCAGAGAGGCAGAAGAAGGTAGTAAACGAGAGGTATTTCGCTGAACCTCCAAGAAAACTCCATGAAATAGCCCAGGACCTCGGGATTTCTCAGGAGAGGGTAAGGCAGATCCAGGCCGAATCCATAGGGAAGCTCAAGGGATACATGGCCGAAAAACTTGAAATTTACCCCTAATAAGAAGAAAAATCAGGAGGAATTAAATGGCTTCTAAGATAATAGGAATAGACCTTGGAACAACTAATTCATGCGTAGCAATCGTTGAGGGCGGCGAGCCGAAAGTGATAATCAACGAGGAGGGCACGAGAACCACCCCGTCGGTAGTTGCGTTTCTAAAAGACGGAGAAGAAGTTCTGGTCGGCGGACCGGCGAAGCGCCAGGCCGTGGCCAACCCCGAGAACACCGTCTACTCTACCAAAAGGCTTATGGGCAGAAGGTTTGAGGAGATATCGAGCGAAGCGGATGGCCTTGCCTACAGCGTCGTAAAGTCGGGCAAGTCAGACGCCTGGGTCGAGGTAGAAGGAAAACAGTATTCCCCCCCGCAGGTCTCAGCGCACGTGCTCATGAAGCTTAAGAAAGCTGCCGAGGATTACCTGGGTTCCGAAGTCACTGAAGCCGTTATCACGGTTCCCGCTTATTTTAACGACAGCCAGCGCCAAGCCACTAAGGACGCCGGAAAGATAGCCGGCCTTGACGTAAAACGCATAATAAACGAGCCGACTGCCGCGGCGCTTGCCTACGGGTTTGACAAGAAAAAGGAAGGGATGATAGTCGTCTACGACCTTGGGGGTGGAACTTTTGACGTATCCGTGCTCGAGGTAGGAAACAACGTTATAGAGGTAAAGTCCACAAACGGCGATACGCATCTCGGCGGAGACGATTTTGACAAGAGGGTCATTGATTACATCGTCTCAGAGTTCAAAAAGGATTCCGGAATAGACCTCGGGGTGGACAAGATGGCCGTGCAGAGGCTTAGGGAAGCCGCCGAGAAGGCCAAGATCGAGCTTTCAAACACCGTTGAGACGGAAATCAACCTGCCGTTTATAACAGCTGACGCAAGCGGTCCAAAGCACCTTGTGATGAAGATAACGCGCTCAAAGTTCGAGCAGCTGATCGAGGATCTCATAAAGGGCACCCTCAAACCCTGCGAGCAGGCCCTTAAGGACGCGGGGCTTCGCCCGGGCGAGATAGCCGAAGTAATACTGGTCGGCGGATCGACCAGAATCCCGCTTGTCCAGAAAGTCGTGACTGACTTTTTCGCAAAGGATCCGAGCAGGGGAATAAACCCTGACGAAGTAGTTGCCATGGGGGCGGCCATACAGGCGGGCGTGCTCGGCGGAGACGTGACCGACATGCTTCTTTTAGATGTTGTTCCCCTCTCCCTTGGCATCGAGACTCTCGGAGGGGTCATGACCACCATTATCGAGAGAAACACAACCATTCCCACCAAGAAAAGCCAGATATTCACCACGGCAGAGGACAACCAGAACTCGGTTGAGATTCACGTGCTGCAGGGAGAGCGACAGATGGCTGCCGACAACAGGACGCTTGCGAGGTTCATTCTGTCGGGAATTCCTGCGGCGGCAAGGGGCATTCCGCAGATAGAGGTCACCTTCGATACAGATGCCGACGGAATACTCCACGTATCCGCCAAGGACAACGCGACCCAGAAGGAGCAGAAAGTGAAGGTCGAGGCTTCAAGCGGGCTAAGCAGTGACGAGATCGACTCCATGGTCGAGGAAGCCGAGAAGATGTCCGAGAAGGACAAGGAGAAAAGCGAGCAAGTTCAGAAAAGAAACCAGCTTGACGAGCTCGTCTACAGGACCGACAAGAGTTTCCAGGAGCTTGGCGACGGCCTATCTGAGGATGAGAAAAAGGAACTTGAGCAGGCTCTTGAAGAGGGAAGGGAAGCCCTTAAGTCGGATGATCTAAGCAAAATCGATCTCGCAACGGAGAAAATAACCGCTGTCTCTCACAAGCTTGCGGAACTGATGTACAAAAAGCAGCAGGAAGAAGCTGCGCAGGACGCCGAGGATGGTGGACAGGAAAGTTCTGCATCCGGTCAGGGGAATTCCACCTCGGGCGACGATGTTATAGACGCCGAATTTACCGAACAGAAGTAATCGCTTGGCGTTAGACTTAACAATATTAAATCTTGATTGACTTAAGCGTGCATACCTGCCATTTTGATACGGGTTGAGGTACCAATTTAATGACTGAGTTGCTTTCCATGCCCTCAGAGCAAATCGACAGTTCTCACATTAAATCGTTTGTTGATTCGAGGGTTCCAGAAGGCGAACATATAGAATTTAAGGAGAGCCTGCCAGCCAAGGAAGGTGCTCTCGATCCATGGATGTCCGGTGGAAATGAAATCGGGGATCGGGCGAAGAATGTAATACTTGAAGAGGTTACCGCCTTTGCAAATGCGCATGGAGGAGCTTTATTTCTAGGAATCAAAGAATGTGATCTTGATAAGAAACCGGCCGTCACGGATGATATATCGCCGGTTCCGCGATGCGAAGAATTAGCAGAACGTCTCAAACTTGTGTTTCGTGACCGCGTGGAACCACAACTTCCAAGGCTTGAGATATTCGCTGTGCCTACTCAAGGTAAGAGCGGTGTTGTTATAATACGTGTCGGACGCTCGCGGCTGGCACCCCATCGGGTTACAAAAATCCTTGTCTGTCCCGTGCGGCGGTTTGACCGATGTGAAAAAATGACTATGCGGGAAATTCAGGACATGACACTCAACATGGCGCGGGGGCTTGAGCGTTTAGATGAACGGCTTTCAGTGCGCCGCAACCGTTTTCAAGAGGAATTTGAATGTCTTGAAACTCCTACGGATGCGTATGGAATCCGATTTACCGCCATGCCAATAGGAGATGAAATCCGTATTGACCGGGTTTTTCACCGAAGTGCAATCGTAAGTGAGTTCAATGAACCATGGCGAAAGATATATATTAAGCAAGACAACCAAGAACCTTATGTTCTGAGTGATATGGGAATTTCTTCCGCAAGTGTTCAATGTCGACCTATGTTGCGCGCGGCGAGAGAGGAATCTGATTGGGGTCCTGGAAACACGAATCGCTTATACAATAGCTATAGAGAACTTCACTGTGACGGCTTGATAGAGATAGGTTTTGTTTCATGTCTTAGAGCTGCTGGTTCGGGAGGCAAACTTGACCTTCCACGGAGTTTTCCAGTTGTTGTCTTTGCTAATCTAGTGGCTTGGGCTGACCGAGTCAGGAACCAAGCACTTGTTCCTACTGCCGAATATGTTCTCGATGCAGAGATTCGAGCAATAGGAAACTCTGCATACATAACATCTAATAACAGGCATATAGACACTATGTATCCAACAATATTGCAGCCAAGTTTGATAGAATTTCCCAGATATTCGTTGGGCAATCCTGAAGAGATTTCGGAACTCATTGGATTGTTTTACCGCGATTTCTGGAATTCTCTTGGTAAGGATATTGACACCGGGGAGTTTACTTTTGAGGTAAAAGGCTGGAGAGATGATTAAAATCTTTTCTGCAAAGCCCATCGTTAAACTTTAGTACGTAGTTTTGAATCTGAGTTGCCGCATGTGGGTAAGTGTTGAAAATCAATCGAAGCGAGTGGAAAAGAACGAAGAGCTAGGTCTATATACCCCCATATAATGCTGGTTTTCTGTCGCAATGAGTAAGAACAACAGATGACAAAGAAAAAGAGCAGCTTGAATTCAAAAAAAGGTTCTCAGTGGCGACGCTGGGATTTGCATATACATACGCCGGGAACAAAGTTAGCTGACTCTTATGGGAACGAAGAGAATGTGTGGGATGAATACATTGATTGTTTAGAGAAATCCCTAGTTCAAGCATTTGGCATTACGGATTATTTTAGTGCCGATGGCTATTTCTCTTTGTTGGAAAAATATAAAAAGAAATATCCTGAAACTGATAAAGTTTTCTTCCCGAATATTGAGTTTAGATTGGTTGAAGCAATTAGCCCGGAAAATAGCAACCCGAACATTCATGTGATCTTTGACAATGACACAGAGGTTTGCTCGAAAGATTCGATAAATCGTTTCTTGTTAACGCTTAAAACTTCAGCTAACAAGGAGACTGGAGCAAGAATTTCGTGTGCTGAACTTAGAACCCAATCACAATATAAGGCAGCGACCGTCTCTTTCGAAGAACTCAGAGAGGCTTTGGAAGAGACTTTTGGAGAAACAAGGCCTTACCTTATTGCGTTTCCAGCTAAAAACGATGGTATAAGGAGTACTGATAGCAGAGCACCTCGAAAAGTTTTGATTTCTGACAAGATAGACAAGGGAAGTCATTTATTTTTCGGTGATTCTAAAAGCAGGGGTTGGTTTCTACAACCTGATCGCTATAAAGACGGTAAATCACGGCCTAAACCAGTTGTCTCTGCAAGCGATGCTCACTCTTTTGACGACTTGGAGCGTTTAGGAGGAGATGTCTCTGGATATGAGCCGACATGGATTAAAGCGGATCTGACGTTTCGAGGCCTAGAACAAATTTGCTTTGAACCTGAAGCGAGAGTTCATATTGGTTCTGAACCAGAGGTTGAGATAAGGAAATCTAACCAAGCCACAAAGTTTCTGAAGGAGCTAGAAATTGACCAGAAAGAGGGATACGACGGAGTTAATGGCTATTGGTTTAAAAAAGTGAATATCCAGTTAAACCCGGAACTAGTTGTTATCATTGGTAACAAGGGGAATGGAAAGAGCGCTTTGGTTGATATTATCGGCCTTTTGAGCAATAGCAGACAGGAAAACAATTTTTCTTTCCTTATAAACAAGAAAGATAATAAAAAATTTCGGCAACGCGGATATTCAGAGAATTTTACGGCGAAGTTAAAGTGGCAGAGCGGTTCAACTATTTCTAAGCAACTGGACGAGGATATTGATGAAAGCCAGCCTGAAGCCGTTCGCTACCTGCCACAAAACTACTTTGAGCAACTAACAAACGAAATAGAGATTCAACAGTTTCGCAGGGAAATAGAGAATGTTGTTTTTTCACATGTTGAAGAAACTGATCGTATGGGGAAGGCAACATTTAAGGATTTGCAGGAGTTTAAAACTCAGCAAAGCAAGCAGGAAACCAGTCTGCTGAAAACTAAACTTCGTGAACTCAACATTGGAATAGTTGATTTAGAAGAACAATCTGATCCTCTATTTAGGAAGAGGCTCGAGGGGGAGCTGAGAGCTAGAGAAGATGAATTGAGTTCGCGGGAGGAAGCCAAGCCTGCTGAGATAAGCAAACCCGATGAAGAATCTGAAGAGCAAAAAGAGTTGACTGAACGGATAGAGCAACTTGAATTGCGCAGAAAGAAATTAGCATCTGAGGAAAGAAAATTTATTGATGAATTAACCCAGAAGAAGGACCTGTTGCAAAAACTAAAAGCACTTTTGCAGAATGTATCATCATTAGAAACGCACATCCAAAGGCAAAGATCTGAACTAAAGATTATCTG
>VXXH01000445.1 GCA_009835515.1 Candidatus Poribacteria bacterium | reverse complement strand
GTGTCAACGGTTGTCTATATCGCGGTGGCGATTGTGATAAACTCGGTGCCGGTTGTCTATATCGCGGTGGCGATTGTGATAAACTCGGTGCCGGTTGCCTATACCTCGGTGGTGATTCGGCACGCGTCAATGGTTGAACATAAGGGTCAAGTGAAAGAGCACGCGTCAATGGCTGCACATACCGTGGTGGTGATTCCGACAAACTCGGAACAGGCTGCCTATATCGTGGTGGCGACTCTGATAGACTTGGAGCCGGTTGTCTATACCTCGGCGGTGATTGTGATAAACTCGGAACAGGTTGTGTATATCGTGGCGGTGATTCCGACAAACTCGGTGCCGGTTGTATGTACCTCGGCGGCGATTCGGCACGCGTCAATGACTGAACATAAGGATCCAGTGATTCGGCACGCGTCAACGGCTGAACGTACACAGGTGGTGATTCTGACAGACTCGGTGCTGGTTGTCTATACCTCGGCGGTGATTCCGACAAACTCGGAGCAGGCTGAACATACCGTGGCGGTGATTCCGATAAACTTGGTGGCGGCTGAACATACGCTTCCAGTGATTCGGCACGCGTCAACGGCTGAACATACGCTTCCAATGATTCGGCACGCGTCAACGGCTGAACATACGCAGGTGGGGGATCGGCAAGCAGAACAGTAACATAATCATCAACTACAACACGCCTCTCTGCTGGCAGAAAACCTTCTTTTTCTGCTTTCAAAACGATATATGCATTCAATGATAGAGGACGTGAAAATGTGATAACTAAATCACCATCCGAAATAGTCGCCGTAACCCCTACACCTTGAGCAGTAACCGTTACCCCCACCGAATAATAAAGGAACTCCCTGATACTATAAACACGATGTGAAGTTACTCCACGCTTCAGTAAAATACCAGGGATCGGAAGCCACTTTAAAGATCGCATGCTCGCACCTCGATGCAACTACATCGATCTATTCCTCAGCATACAACGCATAGACAGCATCCCAAAATCCAGGAAGGGTATCCTCCGCTGAAAATTTCGTGCGGAACGCTTCTGTTGTTTTTGCATCAAAATTAGAACCCGCCTGAATAATGTCACGTAGTGATTCCACGGGATTTTTTATATCAAAGAATGCTACGCCTGTCCCATCAAAAATATCACGATAGAATTCAGTGTCAGGATAAATCGGTTGACACCCTGACATACCTGCCTCAACACCCATCATTTCAATACCAACTCTCGTAGACGTTATGAGCGCAAACTCAACCTGCGAAAGTTTATAGGCCACACCTTGCGGGTACGATAAATTCTCGTATGAAACCCTTGATAACGATTCCCCAAAGCCCGCTACCACATCATCTCTCAATGTCTGTGTTTTTGTAATATGCAGGTGCGAAACAACATCCATGACATCTGAAAGCACATCGACAACAGGAACATCATCAAGAATAGCATTTACGATTTGGTCATAAATCATTACAACAGAACTTTTTACACGCTCAAATCGAGAACGAGGACGGAACACCGATTTTTCGATGTGAGAAACATCCGTGAACAAATTCGGGAATGGCGGTAAGGAAGCAGGACTAACAAGAACGTCTTTTTCTGTCAACCCCGAAGTTTCCGTATCAAGGAGAGCCGGATCATGGTATAAATCAGGGCCCATCGTATCTAACCAAATAATTCGAGGTTTGTCTGCCAACGCATTATACAAATCCGCCAACGTCTTCATATTCTCAAACGACGGTGTTAGACCCTGCGGCATCCGAAATTCGAGACGACCTTGACTTAACGCACCAGCCAAAAAAACAATATCAGCGTCATTTATATCCGCGACTTCTCGAAACTTATCACCTGGAACATAATCAAGAAAGCCGTTTGAAATGGCATCAAAAACCTGATTGAGATTAGCCATGTTATGAATCTTGATCACTTTTTTTCTTCTCCTTTTTATCGACCGGTATCATCCATTCCTCCGGCCAATCAATTTTTCCCCGCGGATCATCCCAATCTGGAACAATCACAGGTTCGCCCTTATCAAGAGATTGCAGATATGCATTATGCTGCAAAGCAAGTCGTTCTCTCGAAAAACGCAACCCAGAATCGCGAAGCATATATGGATCAATTTTGTCGAGATTTTCAACAGCACGCACCGCCGCTGCAATATTATTAGAATCCACACGATAACCGTTATATCCAGACTGAATTGTGTCAAGAAAGCCACCTGAATTTGCTACAACAGGAACAGTTCCTGATAACAGTGCTTCAATCGCTGCACCCCCAAATGTCTCAAAGACACGGGCTAAGCTCAGCACAGCCCTGGCACGTGACAACAAATCTCTACGCTCCTCAACGCCAACAGCGCGTCCAAGCACTTCGATATTTTCGCTTGGTTTCCTACCCACCGCCGCTTCAAAATTACCCGGTCCCGCCACAACCAATTTCATGCCGGTCCGTTCCGCAATTTCTACCGCCTCTATAATCCCTTTACCATTCACCAGCCGTCCGAGATACAACAGAAAATCCTCTTTATCAACTCTAAAATCAAAAAGCGAGAGATCATAAGGATTCGGAATTACAACATCAGACTTTGGCGGCATTTCCCAATCAACACACGTGAACAGAAAATGCGGCTCACCAAGTTTTATTTGTTCAGCGGCAGCATCCAAAAAATCCTGCCATTTTAGATTACTATGATAAGCTCCATAATGAAAATCACGAATAAACGAACTCTGAAAAATCCTATGTGGTAAAAATGCGCCGATATACCCGATGCCCGGCTCAACATGCCGAACAGGAAGTTCCTTCAACTCCTCGTAAAGACGACGTTGCCCTCCTATTGGCACCGTCCAGTAAAAAATATCGTCCGGTTTATACCTTTTTTTCAATGCATATCCTGTTTCAATCGCCCACCTTTTTTCGAGGTATTCAATCCCATCTGGGTTATCAGGTTCAGCATTTATATCGACATGCCCAAACTCATCACGACACTTCGGATACGCCTCCATCAAGACATCTTCCGATGCAACGATTACCTTCTCGTCGCATTCAACATTACAGCTCTCATAACCGTAATAAATGACCCGATGCCCGATGGATTTAAGCATCCAACAATAATTCCTGGTTTTCTGCGCCCAGTGCGATAAAGTATAATATGCGTCCGAGGGTGCATTCGGCACACACATTACGTGACATGTAAGCGGGTTCTCATTTGGTAATTCAAAAAACGGATTTATAATTTGTGACATCAAACTATCCTCATGTAAAAAAGAAATACCATCCATTAAACAGAAAAGAGAACGCGCCAGAACACGTTCTCTCTTACTCATTATTTCCTCACTCAAAACACTTCGTAGATGTTGAGATAGAACTGTCCGTCCTACCTCGGAGTAAGAAAATACTATTTACACTTCTACTGAGACTTAAAAATCACCTTTCTTTCAATCTACCCCAGGTCGTCAATTTCACTTTCCGTTTATGCGGTGCAGCAGCGATAATAGCTTCCACTGCTTTTAATTTAACAATCGCAACATCATTTTCATCTGTCACCCCATCATCGTTGATGTCTGTATCATAGGGTGTAGAATTTTGTGTACCGCTCTTAACAATTTTTACATCGTCGAGATCTACATCCCCATCGTTATCTACATCCCCATCTATTTCTGATACCTCATTTTTCTCTTGGACAGACAGCCTGCCACCTTCATTAAGTGCTGTCGCATCAGCGAACGATAATGCGAATTCTTCCAATGTTCTCACAACACCTGGGAAAAACCCAAATGGAGCTGACATCACATCACCTCGGTTCCCAATAAAACGTTGATGCGTATGCCTAAGACCAAAAGCATGACCAATTTCATGAGCAGTGCCAGGCAATATAAGTTCTCTCATCTCCGCGGAAACAACAACCATATTATTACAGTAAACAAGCTGGTCCGGGTGAACCGCACACAATGCTTGCGACAGCCCCAAAGCACCGTCCACAAGATGACTCGCACCACCTAAAAAAACAACGTAAATCCTATTCTCTAACCCCCATTGAATTGAATCAGATTCTTGCCGAATTTTCCGATGAGAGGTTATATGCTGTCTATACTCATTGAGTTCATCCTTACCTTCAATAACCTCTATATCCGGGTTAAAGGCAAAAGTTTTCAGACCAAACCCATGTCTATCCATTTCCGAGGCAAAGAAATCTTGAACTGCTACCATTACTTCATGAATTGAATCCAACTCATCTTGCGTTGGAGCTTCGACATCAGACGGCTTGAAATAAAAAACTTCAATCGGCAGTTCCGCTTGAACAAACGATAAGAAACATACGAAAAAGATACTCACGAAAAGAAAAAGGTTCTTAAATTCTCTTACACGCATTCAAAATTCTCCTCTTTAACCGTAAAGTTGTAAATCATTTTCAACGGAACGCACACCCGCCGCGGAGACCGCAAACAGACGCGTCGCTTCCGCACGCAATAATAGGAAATGAGTGCCTGTCCAAGCAAGAGCTTCCCAGTCGGTGACACCCTCTATCATCTGTTGAAAATCTGAAGGGACAAGATCACCTGTCGTAACATTCCAAGCTATAAGCGAATCCGAACCCCTGACAAGTGTCCAAAGGCGATTACTATCAGGATCAGCATAAGCCGAAACTACATCGGCAGCATATTGAAGCACAAGATCCTCAGAGGCGACACGAGATCGACCGATAGAATAAACTCGAAAAGTCGCTGTATCAAAATCTAAGAAACCCACGTTCCCTGAAGGTAAGACCACAACATCGCGCCAATCGCCATCACCGAGGTCTACTCGACCAGCTTCAGTGTCACTATTATAGAATACACCCCTATTATTTTCATTGTCAAGAAAAATCCGATGTGTCCCTGTCGCGCAACAGCCCGTCCAATCCCCATCATTCCATAACAGATCACCCTGAATCCTAAATCCATTATCAGGATCAGGAACAGAGCGAGCCTTTCGACTACCACTGTAGTCGTATTCACGTAGATGGTTACCGTTGTTATCTAAAACCCCTACTTTATTTGAACGGAAATAGAGTCCCGACCATGTAGCCGGTTCCTCTATCAATATCGTGAATGGCTGTTCTGCGGGAGTCTCTATAAAATCAGAAACCTCATAAATCAAACGACGTTTATCGGTTCTCCCTGGAACTCCGATGATTTCACGCGTAGCTTCATCAAAATCCAACGCTGGCACGAGATCCAAAGCATCCGTACTTGAATCCGTTGGTTTCACCACGTACGAATACGGTGAGATACCGCCCGTCGCGACCGGTAAAACGATCTTATGCTCACAGTCCTTTCGGATATGCACTAAATCCACTGCTGGCAACACCAACGGGGAATCTACCACCGTTATCCGAAAATCTTTTGAAACAGATTCCCGTGTATCCGCCTCATCCATAGCCGGTTCAGGGCCATCCTTTACCGTATACCTCACAACAAGCGTTGCCACTCCCGTCGGTGTACCTGTTAAGCGAGGCGGATCCACATCATCGTCATCCGGGACACCGCGTGCTAAAAATTCAACACCCACGAACAGCCTATCACTATTAAAATCTTGCGAAGGTGTTTGAGCATTCGATAAACTATACGTATAAGGTCCTTCCCCCCCAGAAGCCCCCGGTAAGAGATCTATACCGATAAGCACATCTTTCAGATACTCCCTATCCTCTATATCAGGTAACGATAAAGGTTCTACTATTTCCAAGTCCTCACGACATTCTACTTCAGTTTGCCAATCTTGGGCACTATGTGCAACCTCAGTAACCCGATAACGTCTCTCCACTAACGAATGATACTCACTTGTAATTTCGAGCAAATCACCCAACTGCAAGTGCGGTGAGAATTTCAATGGGAGACGCGTCTTTAACCGACGCTCCTTTTGACGACTCAAGACACGATCACATATAGCCGCCGCCCAACCACGGTCTTTCCCAGACAGACAATCGGTGAATATGTGATAATTCCGAACAAGATCAGGTTGCTCACCATCATCTGTTTCAAGAATGTCTTCAGAAAAATGGATATGCCCTCCAAAGCTCATAGACACACTATTGAAAATCTGAACTGTATCAAGTTGAGACCCCAAATTCACATACACAGATTCATCGACAGAGACTTCAACAGCCGAGTCCCCCCGCCGTTTGAAAAAGAGATAGCTTTTCGGTTCCAATGTTAAAGTCGGATACGTCTCCTTAAATGCTGCGATCTCCCGATCACCCGGCACCCAACCCACTTCGTAATCGACAATTCGTGCGAGTTCCTCAATCAACGGCCAGACATATTTACCATTCGTTGGGAACACAGGCACTTTCGTCGAAAGCTTCTTCCCATACTGAAGCCAGACCCAATTATCCTGTCGTATAACTTCACGGGAAAATAAACTCTGTATTGACCCACCTCCAGCATCTCGGTCAGATTGTGAGGGATACCTCGCTGGCAGACCATAGCCAGCAACAAAATGGAGTGTGCCCGCCGTAAACTCAGAACCCGCAGTCTCAGCCCGATGGATATTAGAAGCGAAAGCTGTATGCATACCGCGCCCAGGTTCATCTTTGTCTCGATGACTCCGCCATGCAGGTCCCAAATCCCAAATCGTATCCATTAGATCAAGACGAAAAAGGTGCCCACAGTCCTCAAAGGTTGGATAATCCACGACATGCGAAAGCTTTGAAATCCAAGTGCCCTCAACAAAATAGATGTTCTCTAAGCGATCTTCACGATGAACGATCAACGACCGAGCGGCAAAAAGCATATCATCATAATGCTTCAAAACCGTCCGCTGATCAGCCGAGGCAGAAGGATCCAACTTACAAAGTTCAGCATAGCCCCGACGTGTAACGCGTCGTGAATACGTCAGCACAAAATAGAAATCACCATCCCGATGAACAACATCCGAAACCATTGCTGGACGCGAGCGTTCTGCCTCCTTCCATGTTTCAGAATATACACTGGTCCAATCACCACGTTCCATACCTGGCAACGAATTCAAATTAGCCTTTTTCACTTCAAAATAAGAATCACTATCCAAATTCCGCAAGCAATAAAAGACGTATATTTCACTTCCGACAATCGCAAAATCAACGGAATAACGACCAGGAACACCTACCTGAAATAATGTCCGTGCTGTCTGAGTTGCATCAGTTCCCCGAAGTCCAACTCGCCGAAGCCCGACCTTCCGCAAATTTCCCGAAACATTATTGTCATAAAGGTAATAGATATAGTCGCCATGAATAACGAGATTTTTCCGGTTATCCCCGACAACATCCTGTTGTCCGCTACCTTGAAGAAGATCATCATAAAAATGAGCGGCTGTCGCCTCAGCATCCATTATCTCATCCCAGTACCACTCTCCACTGCGATCTGGATGACTCTGCGTTACCCACCACAATTTCGCACGAATACCGCCCCAACTGCTAACAGTCAGCACATAAAAATCTTCACCATGAACCAAAAACTGTAGAATAGAAGCATCCGTATCAGGGCATTGCGTTAGAATCTCATATTCATCCAATTTACCTGTTGCTTCGTTCCGCCGAACATAGGTAAACAGGTTACGATCGCCCCCGAGATAAAAAGTCTCAGACAAACTTCTGAGTCCAGAATCTATCCATCGAATCACTGAATAAATCCGATTTGAAGATGGTCTACCATGTGAAGAAACCACAGGCACAGCACTCTCAACAATAGGCGACTCCAGTAAACTTTTCGCAAAAAGTTTTTCAGTATCAGTTAACACCCCATCATAAATCCCTATGTGATCCAACATCTCAGAGATCAGCAATTCAGGTGTTCTATACCGATAGACCCCTTTGTATGTTACCCGAATCCGAGTACTCGACTCATTCGGAGGTTCACCACCAAAGTGAATCGTACCAGCATCGTAATCTATACCGGCGTACTTATAGTCACTAAAGATGCCTTCTTCAGGTAAAGAAGTCAGCACAGTTATATCTTCATCAGCAATTTCTATGGATACAGAACGGTAGGAAATAGGAGCAGCATTTTCCGGGAAATTATAAATTGGTGATAATGCCGAATAATTAGGAGTGCCTTCAGGGCCTACAATATCGTGTTCAAAAGCCGTACCAAAATTGTCTAATGGGGCTTGCTGAAGATGTACTGAAAAATCCAATGCAAAAATCTCAGCACTACGCACGTGTGGAAGCTCAACAACCTGTTCAACAAAACCACTAAAAAAAGTTATCGGTGTCGTCGGGGCATCCGTATCATTCTCAAAGATAACAGAAACAATTACAAAGGTTCGCCAACCAGAAGCATCACGCCCCAACTCTGTAAAAAAGTTCGATGTATTCCGCGTATTAAACCGGTTATCCGTGTTGCGAAGACTAAATCGCAGAGTACCTGTCGTCCATACATTAAAACTCGGTGTATCCAATACTTGATCAGTTTTCAAACTACCTTCGACATAAAGGTGCGAAACATCTTCGCCCCCGATCTTTATGATAAGACGAGGTGTAAACGTGGTCTTCTGATTGATAAAATTCGCATAATCAAGCATTTAAATCTCATGAAGTTCCATATTCAGTGTATAGCCTGAACGCACACTACTCGCAGACGGACGCGGCACAAAATCGCTATTCCAATAGACCCTGTGAACAACCTTTGGACGTTCAGCGGGGTCCGCATAAATGAAAAAAGGTTTACGGACTGGGGGTCCTAAAAACAATTTGCGAAAAGAATTCAAACGCTCTTTCGGAAGATAATCCCAACCGACATAATGCACAGATTTACCACCCGGTGCCAGCCCCGAATAGAAAATCAGAGTGTCATCTTCAGCACGAAACGCACGCCCCCCAGGATCCATTGTGTGTTCATAATACCGCAACGGACGATCTTTATTCGCTGACATATCCAAATACGTTTTCAAAACATAAACTTCTCGAATCTTCCCACCTGTCGCAGTTACTGCTATTTCACGACCACTACTGACATCAAATTCAGCATACACATATTGAAGCGATTCCGCTACCAGATTCCCGGTCTTAGATGTCACACCCAACGGTGTTACTGTCCAAGCCGTCGCATTCTCAAGTACCAGTACAACGACATCATAAGAAACAGCATCATCCCAGGTGATAGTAACAGGAGAATTCCCGTCAACACTGGTACGAATATCTCTGTCAAAAATATCGGTATCCGGGAGTTGTCCATCAAGGGCATCAGTGAAAAAAACCATGCCAGTAGAACTTAAAACAACGATGGAAACAGATAAATCTTCACTTAAACCGGCAACGCCCGAATGAGAAACCGTCACAGTATACGTTATTTCAAATGGGACGCTCGGAAAAGTTATGTCAAACGTAAAGACCCCAGGATTATTAGCACTTTCAGTTGCCTCACCTTTTTGAACCGTGGCATCTGATTGGGCCATAAGCGATTGCGCAATAGACACATCATCATCCGTATCAAAGCCTGAAGCATCATCAGTAACAGTAAGGGTGAAACGAACTGTTTCACCCCCACGAATACGCTTTGTCCTTGACTTAAAAGATGCTCTTGCGCCTAAGATCGCCGCCATAACACTTTGACACCCTAAATCGTGGCTTGCTGATTGATAATAACAATATCTGTATCGTCATTACCGTCCGCAGCATCACCGATATGAGAACGCATCACGATCTGCTGCATCATTTCAGAAACACCCTGGACGACACGCGTCGGATTATTAATTAACTGGGACTGCTTATTTCGGACACGGACTTCAGCGTAAGCCTCTCCGTACCCAAAGTAACCCGCAATCATATCACTTTCAAAGGTCGCCCCACCCGTAAATTGATCAAAGTCAGCCTCTTGAGAGTGGTCAATAAGAACCTGAGTCTGCATTTCTCTATTCATTTTTCGTACGGGTTTAGGATAAAAGAAATCCTGGGCAAACGATGTTGCAGGCGGTGCGATCCGATTATCCGCGGCAAATCCCATTTGGGCAACACGATAGATACCTCTCATATCTTCAGGCACCGTTTCACTGCCATCATCTCGAATTTCCCACGCCATCCCGGGGGCAGAAACCGCATCAAAATCAGGACGTTCAAAATTATCAACAGACGTTCCAACAATATCTGCAAGAGCGACTAACTCATCAGGCGAATTATGCAAAGCCTGTCTCGGTAAAACTTCGTTTGAAATCACCATAAACTGGGCACGAGCAACTTCCTCAAGACGGATAAGACCCCTTGTTACCAACGAGCCATTATACCGAATCGGCGTATCTTTATTACCTTCCTGAACCTCAATACTCAAGCCTTCAGAAACATCTGAATCAAATTCAAAAAGATGCTGATACGTAGAAGGCAAAACAGCCTTAACAGTAACACTAAAGTTTCGAGTCGTAGAACCCGGAATCCGTTGAGGCGGATCAATAGTGCGGAAATAGTTCTTCGTCTTAACAGCATTCCCTGCATCCGCAACAACAGTTTCCTGAATTCTCGCGTTTGCATTATCACGCCCAGTTATTTTAAACTTGTACCCCGCCGCTGTTGCTGACGGTGTAATTTCTATCTGCGCAGCACGCATCGCCGTCGGTGGTTTCGGAGACGTAATCGACTGAACTAAATCTTCGGGTTGTTTTCCATCAGGAACAGCAGCCAATTTATGACTCGTAAAAGTTGAACCCGCAGCATAAATTACATCACCATCACTTGTTGTTGGAATAATAAACCTTGTAGAAGTAACACTTGTTGCCTGCAACAAATGCTTAAACCAGAACCCAAGTGCTGATGGTGCAAGGTAAAAATTTAATTCCCCAGAACCCATGATCATTCCCGGAATAGAAGGATCTGGAGTCGGGTTCCCCTTTAAACGTTCAACCTCATAAAACTGACGTGTGGGTGTCAAGGTAAACGGTTCACGCAATTCAATAACATGCGAGTGTAAACCTTCAACATTTGTAGGATCCGGTGTTTTTGAAGTTAAACACACCGGCGAAAAATAGTCAGTCTGTTCAGCAACAACAGCAATCAGGTTCGTACCATAATTCTTTGCCGCTGGATTACGTTCCGCGCGTCCTTTTCGATACTCAAAGACAATAATATCAACAGTCAAATTTGAATCGACACCTGTAACGCCTGCTGCAACAACTGTTACCGTATAAGCTGTTTCCTTCGTTACCTCTGGGAAAGTGACATCAAATTCAAATATTTTTTCGCCACCTGGACCATCAGCTAAAGCTCTTTCCGAACCTATCGTTGCAGCAGGTGCCGAAGCATCAGTAGACGATACAGTAACATCAGTATTATCCGAATCAAAATCAGACGTAGCATCATCTGATGTTACGAGAACAAAAGTAACTTTCTGACCTTCACGAATACGCTTAGTACTCGGTGTCAAACTTGGAGTTACACCAGCTACTGCAGCCATAATTTTCTCCTATATTAAGT
>VXXH01000543.1 GCA_009835515.1 Candidatus Poribacteria bacterium | reverse complement strand
GAAATTGTCCGCCTCCGAGATGGAAGAATTGAAACGTTACTTGGAATACCTCGTTTGGAAATCGCAAACACCAACAGGAAATTTAGAAAACCCGAAAGATTTGCCAAAATCTGAACCAACGGGCCAACCTACACAAGTTTTAGCAGCCCTTAACAGGTCACATCAGGTGTCAATAGAAGATGCTGAGGCATTGCTTCAATCCATTAAAGAAGGCGAAATCCCAATCCATTCAAAATAAGATAGTAAACAAACCGCAAAGGAACACTATGGCAGAAACCAGACCTAATATTCTACTCATCACCAGCGACCAGCAGCATTGGAACACCTTGGGCTGTCTCAATCCCGAAATCCAGACCCCTCACTTGGATACATTGGCACAGCAAGGGACACTTTTCAATAGAGCCTACTGCCCGAATCCTACCTGTACACCGACGCGCGCATCTATTATCACGGGGAAGTATCCGAGTCAACACGGTGCTTGGTCTCTCGGCACAAAACTCTCTGAAGATGAACACACTGTCGGTGAAGATTTTACGGATGCAGACTATCGGACTGCCTTGGTCGGAAAAGCACATTTTCAACCGCTCCACGGGACTGAAGAATTCCCGTCTCTGGAATCTTACCCAATCCTTCAAGACTTGGATTACTGGCGGAGTTTCAACGAACCGTTCTATGGATTTGAACACGTCGAATTGGCACGCAACCATGCTGATGAAGCACACGTCGGACAGCACTATGCCATCTGGATGGAAGAGAACGGCTGCACCAATTGGCGGGATTACTTCGCGCCACCGACAGGGAACGCCCGCGGTCAATATCGAAAGTGGCCCATCCCAGAAGAATACCACTACGATACATGGATTGCGGAACGCACAAACGCACTCATGGAAACATATCAGCAGAACGGCGAGAACTTCTTCCTTTGGGCGAGTTTCTTCGATCCACACCCGAAATATCTCGTGCCGGAACCGTGGGATACGATGTATGACCCAGCAGAATTAACCGTGCCTTCTGTGACAGAAGGTGAACATGACAACAACCCGCCGCACTTCCAATTAACGCAACAGCAAAAACCCGATTTTTCCGATTGGCGTGAAAGTGGGAAAGGTGTACACGGCTTCAGATCGCATTTACGCGACCGCGACGAACTCGCCAAAGACATTGCCGTCTATTACGGCATGGTGAGTCTGATGGACAAATACATCGGGAAAATCTTGGCAAAACTTGACGAACTCGGACTTGCAGACAATACATTGGTTGTGTTCACGTCCGACCACGGGCATTTTTACGGACAGCACGGGCTTATCGCAAAAGGCGCGTTCCACTACGAGGATGTCATTCGAGTGCCGTTTATTGCGCGGTATCCGGGTGTTGTGCCTGCAGGGCAGCAGTCGGAGGCGTTGCAGACGCTGGTAGATTTAGCCCCCTCGTTCCTGAGTGCCACGGGTATTGATATTCCACGTCCGATGACCGGTGTAGATCAGATGCCGGTCTGGTCAGGTCAAGCAGAACAGGCACGTGACCATATCATCGTCGAAAACCACCATGAGCCGACAACGGTGCACGTCAAAACCTATGTTGACGATCGTTATAAACTGACCGTCTACTATAACCGGGACTACGGTGAGTTGTTCGATCTGAAAGAAGATCCTGGAGAGATCAATAATCTCTGGAATTCGGCTGAACATGCCGAATTGAAGGCGGATTTGGTTATGAAGTTGCTGTTTGCGGAGATGGGGAAAGAACCGTTGTGGATGCCACGGACTTCAGGAGCATAAGGGTGGGCAAGGTACAGTTAAGTAGAATATAGTTTGTTGCTAAAGGGTTGAAGGGAGTTCTTGTATCACAGGGATGAGGTAACTCCGAATTTTCACACCCTCAACTGTTTCGGTCTCCAAGCTCTGCTCCGGCTCTACCCGATGACCAAATACGACATAGTATCCTTCTCGCACACCCTCCAATTTAAGATATGCGGCGAGTTGCTTTTTACCTGCTTGATAGCGGCTGGCACCTCTCCAAATCTTCGTTTCGACAATATATTTTCGCTGATTGTGGGTAATGATGAGGTCCATCCGCCCGCGCCCGGTCTGCACCTCAATGTGCATCACACCGCCGACGAACTTAACAAACTGATCAAGGTAGGCAAGCAGGAGGTGTCTGCCCACGGACTCTCGCGGCGTATCTGGTACCTGCAGAATCTGGAAACCTGCACGCCCGATGAAGTCCCGGAAATTATCAAGGAGTGATACGAGGTCAATGTGTCCAGCAGGTGTGAGGTAATCGCCGAAGCCCGCGTCAGTGTCTTCGGGGAGGTATTGGTACTCTAACCCATTTATCAACGGTTTGAATGTCTGTAGAATGCAATAGAGATAAATCGGGTTCAGGATTTCACAGAGACCGTCAGCCCCTTTCGTAATCACGCCGTATGTAAAGAGCGCGCTGATAAGTTCATTTCGGAGGCTAAAGTGCACACTCTCTTCAGCGGCTGTGATCCTCATGAGCAGCGTCTCAAATCGGCGATCTCTACGAATATTGGTAGTCAGGTGTGTAAGATTGGTATTGTCTTCTTCAAGTAGTTGCGCGTGTGCCTTTGAAAAGTGTGCCATCGTGAAGATTTCGGTTTTCGGAATGTCCAACGCTTCAGTAAGTATCTGTCCGAATCGATTCACGAGGAAAGGTTGACCAGCAGTCTGTCTGTGAATAGACTCAATGACCTCTGGAGCGAAGGCTTGTCCCATTTCATTTGTATACTGTTGGAAGAGTTCTTGTACCTGTTCAAGTGTGAAGTTCGGCAGTTTGAATTCGTCTTGGATATTGAACGGAGAGACCGATCGGTCGTAGTCGAGCTGCGCGATGCTCCTGACACCCACGATACCAACACTGTAGGGACATTGCATCTCGTCAGAGAGATAAATCTGGCGGAGCGAATACAGAAAATTGCTGATGACCGTTTTTGGTATGCCATCAAACTCGTCAATGAGCAGCACAACCCTTTTGAAAGCCGGAACATCTTTGTGCGAATCACTGTCCAAGAAACTTGCGAGTTGCTTAAAAAACAGCAGCATCGAAAAATCATCGGTTAGCGTTGTATCCGCCAAAAATTGCGTTAGTGCTTCAGAAGGCGCGCCACCGTGCTTTTCAAAAACGCTCTCAATTTGCATGCAAATCATTTGGTAGAACCGACTATAAAAAACGGCTGACGTAGCACTGCGCATTGTTTGGAAATCCAACAGGATAGGAAAATAGGTGGGATCCTCAGCCTCGAGCGTATCAAGTGCTAATCGGAAAAAGGTCGTTTTTCCGGTCTGACGTGGTGCGAACAGCACAATGTATCTGCCTGCTTTAACACGGTTGATGAAATCAGCAACCTCCGTAGTGCGCGGAACAATATAATGCTGCTCAGGACGTACACGTCCGTAGGTACCAAAACTTCTCATTTTTTCTCCTGCAAGACACCGGGTATTATAGTGGATTCTGAAAATAAGTAGGTATATAGGGACCGCACTCACCGAGAAAACATGAAACCGCACCTATCAAATTTGAGATTTAATACCGCCGTTTCCAATGCCAACTGTCGCTTCCTGAGATGAGCGGACGGATGTCTTCTGGCAGTGTCTCAATGAATTCGGGACTGACTTCGTTGCCGGGCCATTCGCGCACCATTGGTGGTGTGTAACCGGAAATGAGGATAACGCGCTCCTTGTCGCTACGGATGGCAGTCGTGCTGTGAATCAACGCTTCAGCGAAAAGCAGGACGGAACCGGCTGATGCTTCGACTTGGTAGATGAGTTTGTCATCAGACAATGCGGCTTCGATCATCTCGTTATGGTTCCACGTTAATCGGTGGCTCCCCGGTATAACACACGTTCCACCATCATCAGGACCAACATCAGTGAGGTAGGCGAGTGTCTTTACAAAGATACAGTGAAACTTGTTCTGTTCTATATAGGTGCCCCACCCATGTTGCGTCCCTCGATGAAAACCGGTTGGATTATAACGGCGTTTGTGGAGTGCGTCCAATTCTGTCTCTGGATTACGACTATTGATGATCGCTTCGGTCTCCTCAAGACGCACTGCCCCGCCAACTACCTCTTCAACGAGTGGCACGAGTTTTGGATGCACAGCATATTCCAATAATGCGGGGTCATATTCAACAAGATTCCCGAAAAGCACATGGTGTTCTCCGCCTGGGCGCGCATAAACACGCTTAGCATCCCGATCTTCGTCGGCTTTTATTTTATAGAGTGCGTCCTTCATACGTTGAATTTCATCGCTGTTTAGGACGTTCTCTAATAACACATAACCGTAGATGTCAAAATGGAGTCGTTGTGCTGGCGTTAGGTAAACTTTTTCACTGCTCATCATTTTCTCCTTCAGAGAACTCTTCAATAAATTCCTCAAGTTTTTGTTTTAGTTCCTTGCTGGAAATCGGATATTTATTAATTTCCTCTCGGATATCTTCAGAAGTTATGCCATCCGCTCTTAACTTGATAAGCACCGCTGGAAATACGTTCTCAAAGCTAAATTTGGTGATTGCCCTTGAAATGAATGATAAAATTCCCAACGCAGCGATTCCACCAAGCATTCCAAATGGTCCTAAGACAGCAAGGGATGATGTTATCGCTGCCGTACCCAACGAAGGTGAAGCTGTTATTAACATAACCAACACAAGACCAGGAACTCCCAATGCGGCAATTACTTCCACTATCTTGTCTAACGGTAGGTCATCTGGACTTGGCACTCGTACCTCCCTTATAGAAGGAACCGCTTTTTTCAATGTATCAAAGGCATTTTTCAAATTCCACCACCACTCAGCCATAGACATATCTGGCATCCGTGTTTTTGCTTTAGTTTTCATAGAGTCAATAGCATCTTGCAGATCCTGAATAGCCGCTCTCAATTTTTTCAATTCATCTAATCCCGCCTTACGTACAACCGCCACGGATCCTTTTAACTCTTGAATAGCTTTTTTAGGATCCGGTATCCGCTCTCTGTCTATAGATCGGATACCATCTGTTAACTCCCGAACGGTACTTAACAGATCTCGTAACCCTGTCCCAGCAGTGTGAATTCGCTCTCTCACATCTCGCATCAATTTCATAGTTTAAATATCTCCACACTTGAAAAAAATAAGCATAAACGCTATAAACATGCCGCCCTTACAGGGCTTGCTTCCTTGCTTGGAAATGCTGCTATAAACATAGCGTCCCTACGGGACTGAAGAAGGTTTTGAAATCTTCAAGATTTCCGCGTAAAATCCGGTTCGGTTAGGAAACCGAACCTACCGGATCTGGTAGTGAAGAGGTTATTTTTTCTAAAATTGACACTTATGGTGTCTTGATACGTCCCCAGAAGGTGGTGAGTTTCCCGCTTGGATCAACAGCGAGATCAAGGGCGTCCTCGCCTTCATAAACCAATAAATCATCAACGTAACCGGGGACAGTTATCCCCCACGTATAGAAAGCGACCCATTTGGCGACGGGACCGAGCGCAGCGTTCCGAAAGGCGAGTCCTTTTTCTGGCTTGGCACCCAATGCATCGTCTCTGTCATCGCCTACGTAAAAATCAAATTCGCTTTTGCTGACATCAGCGATAATGCGGACGTATTTCCATGTGTCGGTTTCAAAATCACCAATGGGTTGCCACGCGCCACCGTCGTAAAGCCGGACAATCCCAGCATCCCAGTTGATGTAGGTGCAACCATTGTTTTCGCCAAAACCATCAGCGGTGGCGACTTTGAGATTGAAACACCTGCCGCCTCCTTCAATATAGACAAATAATTCTACGGAAATAATGGGGTCTTCGGTCTCTATAGGGATCCCGAGCCCGTCTCCATCCGCACCGTTTAAGATAGCGAGTGCTTTTTTATCGGTTTTGACGGTATCGCCAGAAACTTCAAAGTCGCCGCCGACTGCTTCCCAGTCTTTGGGTGGGTTACCGGTGGGAAATTCCTCAAACCCAGTTCGTACGAACACCTTTTGTGCGTCCGAACCTCCCACGAAAACAAAGGTTAAAGCAACAACAAGCGTTAAGAGAACATATTGGTAAAAAGCAATCATTTTATTTTTTGTCATTTCTATTTCTCCTCTTAGTTTTTTAGGGCATCCAGATATTCCACTCACCTTTTTTCTCCCATTTTCGACATGCACAGCATAAGCACATATATCGAATCGCGAAACGCGGAGAAGGACCGACATTCATCGTTCCAGAATGCGGTAGAAGGTGGTGAAAAAACAGTACATCTCCCTGTTTAGCGACAACCTCCATCGGTTCACCTAAATCCATCTCTGGAAAGCGTGCACGGACATCGCGAACATGATTGGAGAATTCTGGATTTTTCTTACGGAATTTACGAATGCGCTGCGGTCCTTCGGGCCATATCACTGTTGTTCCGCCATGTGAATTTGCATCGGTGAGGTAGGTTAAACTGGTCGCTCGAAACGTCCCCGGGTCCAACCGAAAATCTCGGAAGTCGCCATCTAAGTGTGGCGATGGCTTCTTCCATTCAGCCGCAACAGGGAATTGGTTGAGCGCCCAGATGCCATCAGGACGGTGATCTTTACAGTGTGGGATTTCTGGGTATCGGGATGCAAGTTGGTTAAGGACGGTGAGATAATCAGACGTACAACACGCTAAGACATCTGGATTCCTAACACCGAAAAGTTCAATGCGGTTCCCATTCGACAGCTGCTCCATGTAAAATCCAGCAAGCCCCGGACGTTTGAAATGTCCCCACGAGTCTGGATCATCCGCATCCATACCCATCATTTGCCACATCGCTGCCTCGGCTTTTGCGACAGTCTTCTGTGGAATCAACCCGGAAAGGAGCAGATAGCCTTCTTCTTCAAATTGTGCTAATTGCTGTTCTGAAAGCATTTTTTTAACTATGGTATCTCCGCTCGATTTTTGCCCTGCTTCGCAGCGAGAACCAAAACCGGTTATCGATCAATTTCGCGCTCATTTTTGTCTACAAAATCTCCGCTGTCAAAAGTGCCTCAATTAAAAGTAATAGGGCGCGCTGGCTATGTTTCACAAAGAACATATCTCAGTCATCAATTGTGAATTTGGCGACATCCGCCGTGGGTTCTGGGTACCGCATACCGAGTTTCCTCAGTGTATCAACGATGCACTCCGTAATGACGAGATTCCGATACCACTTCTTATCTGCGGGTACTATATGCCAAGGTGCCCAATCAGTACTACATTCTTGGAGAACCGTCTCGTACGCCTGCATGTAATCGTCCCAATAGGCACGTTCTCGAATATCAGCTTCCGTGATTTTCCAATGCTTCGTCGGATCACTAATCCGGGATTCAAGACGTGCTTTCTGTTCTTCCTTTGAGATGTGAAGGAAAAATTTTAGAACAACCGTTCCATTTTCAACCAACATTTTCTCAAAATCGTTAATCTGCTGGTAGCGTTGCCCCCAAACGGGTGCTGGCACCAAGTTATGCACGCGGACGACAAGGACATCTTCATAGTGTGAACGGTTAAAGATACCTATTTTCCCTTTTGATGGTGCAGCTCTGTGGGCACGCCATAAAAAGTCCCGGGAAAGCTCATCCACAGAAGGGACTTTGAAACTAACGACATCACATCCCTGCACGTTTATACCTGCCATAACCTTGCGGATCGTGCCATCCTTGCCACATGTATCCATGCCCTGCAATATAATGAGAAGCGCACGCTGATTTTCCGCATAAAGCAGTTCTTGAAGTTTCAGGAGCTGCTTATGTAGTTTTTTCAGTCTGCGCTTCGTCTGACCTTTTTTCGTGTAACTTCCAGTATACCCGGGTACGTAATCGTTCAGACTGACGTGTTCACCGGGTTTGACGATATTTTTAGTCTCAAGTTCCATATTTTTAGTAGTTATCAGTCCTCAGTACGGGTTTCCTACGAAAACCCTTTCAGTTGTTAAAGTTAGTAGTTATCAGCCGTCAGTTATCAATTACAAAAGGGTTTTGTTAAACGCACACCTCTTAACCCACAACTGATAACCGAAAGGATTTTCTCGGAAGAAAAAATCCGTCCTGACAACTATTACTGCGATAAAGACTCGTAGTAGTTATCAACAAGCCTTCGATACTCAGGTGGGACATCCTCTTTGGCAACCTGTGTGAGCTGTTTCTTCTCCTGAAGTGTGTTGAGTCGTTCTTCAAGTGCAGCTTCCAATTTCGTCAGGTCCCGAATAACAAATTCATAGTTCGGAAACGGGTTTGAGCGATTTCCAGGTCGGTAGTCCATGGTATCAAGAAGGTCGAGCCAGAGTTAGTTGATTTCACGTTCGGATTCCCGACCACCGGCGCGTGCTTCTTGGTTATCGCCCTCCTGCCCCTCCTGTTGCCCGGGTTGTTGTCCTTCCTGCCCCTCCTGTTGTCCGGGTTGTTGCCCTTCCTGTCCGTTTTGCATGGCTTGTTGTGCCTGTTGCATCTGTTCCTGAATCTGTTGTTGTTGCTCAGCAAGTTGCTGCTGACGCTGTTGTTGTTCTTCGGTCTGCTCTTGTCCCTCCATCGCTTGAAGTTCGCGTTGGATGTCTTGCGTCTGTTCGCGGGCGCGCTGGAGCTGTTGGAGTGCGGCTTCCAGCTGCTCTTCTTCAGTGCTTGCCATATTGGCTTGCGCCTGTTGTAGGTCCGCCTGTACCTGCCTTAGTGTTTCTACGACTTCTTGCTGATTCAGCTCAGCGGCGCGGAAACTACGCCATTGCAGGGCGCGTTGCGCGGTTGACATATCCCCAGCTGTCTGCTCTTCAGTAAGTCGTCTTGTAGCATCCCTTACATTTTGGGCTGCCTCCGGATTTTCTTCGCTAAGCTGCTCCGGCAGATTTTCGAGCGTATTTTCAAGTGATCCGAGATCCTGCTGAAGTTCTCGCTGCTCGTTAGCAAGTTCAGTTGCCTTTCGGAAATCTTCGGGACGCATTTCTGACTGTTGCGAACGGTTCCTGAGTTCTTGCGTCTCCTGCTGGACGCCGGACTGTTCCTCTATCAATTCCTGGACCTGTTGTGCAGCATTGGCGAGCGCAGCATCGCTGAATTCCGATGCGACCCTCTCCAACTGTTCAATGGCCTCCTCAAGCCTGTCTTCCGCTTTTTGCCCCTTGGCGGCACTGAGTTGCGGTTCCTGTTGTTGCATGCCCTGCGCGGCTTGCTGCATCTGTTCACCCGCCTGTTGCATCGCTTGACCGGCTTGATCCAAGCGTTGTCCTTGGGACCCTTGAGCATCCTGTTGCATAGTGCCGAGTTGCTCTGCCATCTGCTGCGCCTGCTGCGACAACTGCCCCTGTTGCTGACTGTTTTGCTGCATATCGCTCGGAGAGGGTTCGTTTTCACGCCCTAACTGCTGGCTCTGCTGACTTAGCTGCTGTTGCTCTGCCAACATCTGACGTGCTTGATCCAACATCTCCTGCGTCTGTTCTTGCATCTCCTGATCAAGCTCGTTCTGCTGATCCTCAAGTTCGCTTTGCAGCTCCTCCATTTCGAGTTCAAGATTCTCAGCAAGTTGCGGGTTACTATTCCGCATCTGCATCAGTATGTTCGGAAGCTCAAGGCTAACTTTTATGAGCAGCTCAAGTGCCTCTTGTTCCGCAGGAATGGCTTCAACAGGTTGGACAGCATTCAGGCTATCGGTTGCCTCACGCATTTTTTCTATTGCGTCCTCCAAGTTCATCAGAATCTCGGGGGTGACTGCCGATTCGCCTTGCATCGCCATGCTAAACTCATCTGCAAGTTCCTGCGTCTTATCCTTCAATTTATCTTGCTTGTCTCCCGTTTTCTTAACGGCACTGCGATATTCCTCCGTAACTGATGAAGGTCTCGCGTTAATGTGCTTCGCTGTCTCTCGAATAATCTGCTTCTGGGAGGCGAGTATCTCTAAAAGCGGATTCGGCATCGGGGGTCCCTGTTCTGCTTCCATCTCTTGAAAGTTTTCATTAAAGGGCCGGACTTCAATGAAATAAATATCACTACTGGCTTCACCGGGCCCCGTGCGCGTGTTATTATCAACAGCGTGTGCGTAGTAAGAAATAATATCCCCGGGTTCAACGTCAAATTCCTCAAGGTAGAATGTATAACGACCCTCTGCGACGCGGCGTTGCACCGGATCGGTCGTCTGTGATTCTATAACAGCATCAGGCGTGGAGGTTTCTAAGGTTAGTTCCTGCAGTTCGTCAGACCCGATGCGATACATAAGTTTTAGTTCTGCGACCCCATAGTCGTCCGTCGCCTCAGCAATGATTTCCACTTCACCCAACTTTGTTGTTTTGATATCGCGTCCAGGTTCTTTGATCACAACTTCAGGCGCAGCGTCAGGGATCGCTTTTATGGTGTATTCAATGGGTATCTCGTTATGGAAACCATCAATGCCGAGAAGCTCAACGGTATACGTCCCATCTGCAATAACATCTACAGTTGTTGTGAGGATATTTCCATCAAAGATCGCCATCTCGGTTGAAGCAGGTTCTTGAGTTTCGTCCAATTTTTCCTGCTTAAGGGTGAACGTTGCGGTTTGGATGGCTTTATTGGTCGTGAGTCTTATTTCTGCCTGTGTCCCGACGACCGCTTGAATATCACCTGTCCCTGTTTGCACGACCGGTTTAAGACCTGTGTAGTCTGGATAAGTGTAAGCCACGGAGATTTCTGTTACCTTTGGCATCTCAAATACTTCAACAGTATAGCGTTCTGAAGTGGCCTCGTTTGCGACAACGTAGTATTCGATATCCGCGTCAATGTTAAAAATTTCATAAGCAAACCCGCGTTTATCGTCTGGGTTTTGCAACATATTAATCTGTTGCTGGGTTGTCTGAGTTTCGGAAGGAGCGGCTGCCTGCTTCCCAATATTTCCGTAGGTCAAGACAGCCTTCTCAGCAGATTTTCCGGTGACAGTGACGTGAATAGGTAGGCTTTTGCCGCGAAGGATGCGTACATTTCCCGGTTCAACAGTTAGTTTCGTCGTCAAAACCGGTTCAGTCTTCTCCCAAGGTACCAGTACACGGAGGAGACTCGTATGGAGTTCCGTCGGGAATAGGAGTGCGAGAACACAGCAGCCAACAACCACTAAAGCGGCAATGCCAGCATGCTTACGGGTCCGGCTATGATCGACTGTTGCTTTGAAATCAATACTTTCTACCCGCTGCGTGGTATCTTCAAGCAGGCGTTGAAGCATGTGCGCTTCAATTGGGTCTGTTGCCTCGCGATTTCCGAATTCGATCGCACTTACCAATCTATCTTCAAGGTCAGGGTGATTTTGCTCAACGTTGAGTGCGATATCACGGAGCGTGAGGGCTGCTCGAAGGGGTTGAATGAGATACTTATAAAGCAAGTACCCCGTCACGCCAACACCGGCTGTTAGCAAAGCGATTCGCACAAAACTCGGAAGGGGCATCAGCCAATCAATGATCGCTTCACCGACAAATACAGCAATTATACCTGTCAGGAC
>VXXH01000634.1 GCA_009835515.1 Candidatus Poribacteria bacterium | reverse complement strand
CTAACAGAAAAGGTGAATAATGACAAATAAGAAGATTCTCATCATTGGTGGCGGTGTGATTGGACTTGGTATCGGGTGGCAGCTGGCGAAAGCGGGTGCCGCTGTCACCATTTATGAGCGCGGACAAGCCGGACGCGGTGCCTCTTGGGCAGCCGCTGGTATGCTCGGTCCAATTGCTGAAGCACATATCGACGAGCTCGACCTCCTCAAACTCAGCAATCAAAGTTTAGCACGCTACCCGGAATGGGTCGATGAGTTAGAGACAGAAACAGAGATGTCAATCGGTTACCGAGCGGAAGGCACGCTCATTATAGGCATTGAATCTGATGATGCAATTCAACTCCGGCATGCTTATACCTTACAACAAGATTTAGGGTTGAATGTAGAGTGGTTGAGCGGACAAGAAGCACGTGAAATTGAACCGGCACTTTCACCCTACGTGACTGCGGCTGTTCGTTGTGAAACTGACCATCAAGTCGATAACCGATTGATGGCTCAGGCACTCCAGCATGCCTATCAGGGGCGCGGCGGCGTGTTGCATCAGAATAGCACTGTTGAAAGAATCGTCATAGAAAACGGAACCGCGACAGGTGTTCAAACACAAGACGGTTTTCAGAGTGCAGATGTGTGTATTCTCGCCGCAGGATGCTGGTCTGGGCAGCTCAGCGGGTTACCGGATACGATTATCCCGCCCGTGCGCCCCGTGAAGGGACAGATGTTGGCGTTGCGAATGCGGGAAGGCATTATGCTCAAAAACGTCATCCGTACCGTCAAGGCGAGGTATCCGATGCCGGTCTATTTAGTGCCGAGAAGCGATGGTAGACTTATCGTCGGGGCAACAACCGAGGAGTTGGGGTTTGACACGGATCTGACCGTTGGGGGTATATATGAACTCCTCCACGGAGCGTGTGAAGCGGTGCCGGGTATTTACGATCTGCCACTTATCGAAACATGGACAGGTCTACGTCCCGGTAGCGAAGACAATGCTCCCATACTCGGTAAAACATCTGTCGAAAATTTAATATACGCAACAGGACACTATCGCAATGGCATCTTACTCACACCCATTACGGCTTACGAGATCTCTAAACTGATTCTGACGGGTGAGACTTCAGAGACAATCGCTCCGTTTCAATTGGACAGGTTTTCAAAGGCGTAGGATCTGTGGATGTTTTTCACCGGTTAGTCAGCGTTCCGAAATTGCCAGCGGTTAGTCCCACGTCTTTCATACAAAGTGAAAAAATGTATTGGAAGAATAGTCGTTTCACCTACTGAATTAATGGTAAATAAAAAAGTTCTCATCATCGGTGGCGGTGTAATTGGACTCGGTATCGGGTGGCAGCTCGCGAAATCGGGTGCCACCGTCACCATTTACGATCGTGCTGAAGCCGGGCGCGCTGCCTCTTGGGCAGCCGCTGGGATGCTTGCTCCCCTCGCTGAAGCACATAACGAAGAACCGGAACTGCTCAAACTCGGCTGTCAAAGTTTAGAACGTTATCCGCAATGGGTTCGCGAATTAGAGGCGGATGCAGAGATGTCCGTCGGTTATCGGGCAGAAGGCACGCTCATTGTTGGATTAGAGCCTGATGATACACATCAACTGCGGCATCTCCACACTTCACAACAGGACTTAGGATTAGATGTCGAGTGGTTAACTGGAGGCACAGCACGTGAAATTGAACCGGCTCTTTCGCCTCGCGTGACTGCAGCCATTCGCTGTGCGACCGATCATCAAGTTGATAACCGTCTGATGGTAAAGGCACTCCAGCGTTCCTTTCAGATTTGTGGAGGGGTGCTGCATGAAAATAGCACCATTGAGAGCATCGTTATAGAAAATGGCATCGCAACTGGTGTTCAAACACAAGGCGGTTTTCGGGCAGCTGATACGTTAATTCTCGCCGCAGGATGCTGGTCTGCCCAAATTGAAGGACTGCCAGATGCCCTCCGCCCACCGGTCCGCCCTGTGAAAGGACAGATGTTGGCGTTTCAGATGGAAGCCGGTATTACGGTTAAAAATGTCATCCGTACTGTCAGGGCAAGATATCCGATGTCGGTATACCTGGTACCAAGAACCGATGACAGACTTATCGTCGGTGCGACGAGTGAGGAAATGGGGTTTGACACACGTTTAACGGGTGGTGGCGTGTTTGAACTGCTTCGCGGCGCGTGGGAAGCGGTGCCGGGCATTTACGAGCTGCCACTTCTGGAGACGTGGACAGGCTTACGTCCGGGCAGTAGAGACAACGCTCCTATACTTGGGAAAACACCTGTTGAGAACTTGATATACGCAACGGGACACTATCGCAACGGTATCTTACTCACACCCATTACGGCTTATGAGATTGCCAAACTGATTTTGACGGGTGAGACTTCAGAGACAATTGCCCCGTTTCAGTTAGATCGGTTTTTAAGGTAGCAGGCACATACTGTGTGCCGTAAGTAACCACGTTTGAAAAAATGAAAATACACGTGAATGGCGAAGAAACAGAGATTTGCCTCAATTCAAATGTTTATGACCTGCTCATCGCTTTGGAATTAGATCCGGGGCAGGCAGGTATCGCTGTCGCTGTGGATCGGGAAGTTATTCCGAAAACCGAATGGCAGGGAACGGAACTTCGTGAAAATAGCGATGTAGAGATAATACGTGCTGTCCAAGGCGGATAGTAACATCGTAGGTTGGGTTGAACGGGTGCCACCAAAACCCTGAAAAAGAATAGAAAAATCGACCTGCTCTATAGATGTTCCGTCAAACAAAAACCGAGTGAAACCCAACATCTTGCGGCTACCGAGACGCTGACGGTATGAAGTTGGGTTTCACTACATTCTTGATTGCATACGACAGCACGCTGACTTTGAGAAGTATTTGGAGAACATATCTGTCTTTTGAGTTCCGTTCAACCTAACGGAAATCCGCAGAAATCCGCAGAAATACCCTATCAAATACCCCAGCAAAAACACCCCCTTATATGAGGTTTAACAAATAACTTTACGAACCGATCTACTGGTTAACCACACGTCTTAGCATTACCCAAATATTTTATTAAACTTCATCAAGGGGGCAGGTGAGTACACCGCAAAACAGCACCTACTGGGGCCCCTTCCCAGTAACGGGTGGGGACCCCGGGTGTCTAAAGCAGGTCGCTTATGGGCGAGTACGCCGCAAAATTGGACGAAAAAACCGAGAACTAAATAGCCCTAATCTTGAGTAAAAAATGACTTGATAAAGAGACTTTGACGCTGCTATACTAATTGAAAATGGATGGTGTGATAAACTGTAGGTAGGACACTATGCGAAGTCAAGAGGTTCGTTGGATTCAACGTGCAAATAGTTTTGAAAGGGCTTTGGGGCGATTAAGGGCAGCTGTCAAACTTGCGGAACAACGGGAACTTTCAGACTTAGAAGCGCAAGGGTTAATACAAGGTTTTGAATACACGCATGAACTCGCTTGGAAAGCCTTGAAGGACTTCTTGGAAGCACAAGGGATATTGAATTTGTACGGTTCGCGCGATACAACGCGAGCCGCTTTTCGGAACGGTCTGATTGAAAACGGTGAAGTCTGGATGGATATGGTTGACAAACGTAACCTAACCTCACATACCTATGATGAAAAGACCGCAGCTCAGGTTGTTATAACCATCCGTAATGCTTATTATGCTGAATTTGAAAGATTGCTTGCAAGATTGCAGCAACTGAAATCGGAAGGAACCCTTTAAAAATGCAATACGGTTTGTCTGCCCAGACGCTCCAAAAAATCCGCGATGTTTTGGTTCGATATCCACAGGTGGAAGAAGCCGTGTTATACGGTTCCCGCGCCAGAGGTGATTACAAAAACGGATCTGACATTGACCTGACACTTCGCGGTAATGTTGAACTCACACACACGATACTCTCACAAATTGCAAACGATCTGGACGACCAGTTGCTGCCTTATATCGTTGATCTGTCCATCTTCAAGAATATCCGTAACTCTGAAATGATCGAGCAGGTTGAACAAGTCGGTGTAGCACTATATAAAAAATAGGATTTTTAAGCAAATCTCTATAGTCAAAAAAATATGCAAGCATTCAAAATCGCAGATCAAACATATACATCACGGTTACTCATTGGAACGGCGGGTTACCCGAATTTTCATATCATGACGGAGGCTATTGCGGCGAGTGGTGCCGAGATTGCTACGGTGTCCATGCGGCGTGTGAAATGGACGGATGATACATCTGGCGAAAATCTGTTCGCACTCCTGCGTGAACGGGGTATGACGATTCTCCCGAATACCGCGGGGTGTTTCACAGCGAAGGACGCGATTCTAACTGCGAATCTTGCGCGCGAAGCACTGGAGACATCGCTTATCAAGCTCGAAGTTATTGGAGATGAACAGACGCTATTCCCGGATGTGGAGCAGCTGCTCAGTGCAGCGGAAACGCTTGTGAAAGACGGTTTCACCGTACTTCCGTATTGCAACGACGATCCGATCACGTGTAAGAAATTAGAAAATATTGGCTGTGCAGCGGTGATGCCGTTAGGCGCGCCGATCGGTTCAGGGATGGGGATTCGGAATCCTTATAACATCCAGATTATCCGAGATCTTGTGCAGGTGCCGCTCATTGTGGATGCGGGGGTCGGGACAGCATCGGATGCGGCGATAGCGATGGAATTAGGGTGCGATGGTGTTTTGCTCAATACAGCAGTCGCGAAGGCGCATCGTCCGGTGCTGATGGCAGAGGCGATGAAGAAGGCGGTTGAAGCCGGTAGAGCTGCATTTTTAGCAGGGCGGATTCCTCGGAAACTCTATGCGACTGCGTCAAGCCCACAAGCGGGGATGATTGAATGAAAATCCTTAAAAAGAGAACAGACAGTGAGGTTTATCACCTCGGTATTGATGCCCTTATTAATAATCTCGGCACCATTGGCACGTCCCGGTTCCTGAATCAGATTGAGCCGCGGACGGGTAATTACACGCTCGAAAGACATAAATGGTTAGACACTTTACCAGATATTGACACTCTTGTTGAGCAAATTCGGCAGGTTAATAAGGAAGTAGAAATAGAGAATCAGCGTATAGCCAAGCTGAAAACCGATATTTGCGGCAATGGAAAACCGCAAATAAAGCGTCTCCAAGAGATTTCCGACGAAGATCTTTATAGAATCGGGCTTGACTTGCTTATAGAAAGGCTTGGACTCGGTGGGATGCCCCATTTCTTGAGAGTCTGTGAACCGGGAACCGGGGTTTACGCTGTAGATCAGTACGAAAATCCCAAATTAATCGAACAAACCAACGAGACGAAACAGAAACGCGCCTCGTAGAGACAATATCTTTGTTATCTGCCTAATACGTGGTTACAGGAGGCAAATAGCAGTGAGCATCCTAAAGATGACAGATAGTGAACTTTATGATCTCGGGATCGAAGCTCTTACAACTAAACTTGGTAAAGTTGGAGCATCCCGTTTTCTTATTATCAATATGCAGGCTCCATGCACAGGTGATTATTCGGTTGAACGGCATGAATGGCTGGATAATTTACCAGATATTGACACTCTCGTTGAACAAATTCGTCAAGCAGGTAAGGACGCAGAAGCGGAACGGAAACGTATATCCAAACTGAAAACTTATGTTTCTAAAAATGGGAAACCACTGGCAACACGTATCCGGCAAATCTCAGATGAAGACCTTCATAAACTCGGACTTGAAGCCCTCGTGGATAAACTGAGTATTGCTGGTATGCCGCGATTTATCCGGCTTTGCTCACAGAAAACAGGTATTTATGCGATTGAACCTCACAAACTCCCTGGGCTTGACATAGAGGGGATTATCCAAGAGGCAATCCACAAAAAACATACGAGAGGTGATCGCGAAAGCCCCCTGTCTTGTAATGATAGGGGAGGCGATGAAGAAAGCAAATGAAAAAAAACTTCCTCTTTTTCGGATTATGTCTCCTCACCTTTATACATCTCGGAGTGAGTTCGCTCTGCGCGCAGCTTCAGACCGAACTTGGACGGAGTCTCCTTGAAAAGGAACCTGAAAAGCCCGAAACCGAGTCCGCGGCATTGATAGTCAATGCGCATCTCTCGAACACGTTCAACAATCATATTGAACTCGGTTTGAGTGTGGATCCGTACACGAGCAGCCTCGCTGGAGAAGACGATTCGCAACTTTCAGGCTTGATTAACCGCTTCGGTGTTAACTTAGGCGGAGATTTACCGATAGCCGATAAACTTCGCGTCAAATTACAATATACGCCCCAAGTTGAAAACTACACCGGTGCCGAAGGCAAACTCAACGAATTTGATGCGTTCAGTAACACGCTTTCAACTGAACTTAGTTTTAAGCCTGTTACAAGTTTACCACCGCTTGTTGCTTCGTATCAGTTACAACGTTTCGTCCGCACCTTGGATGTCTATAACAACATAGAACAGCAACTCGGTCTGCGCTTCGGACGGGTGCTGGAATATAATTTCCGCTTACACCGATTTGACGATGAAGACTCACGTAGAGAGGACTTCCTACTTGTTGGTTCTAACAACCATAAGGTGACGACGCGTCTGCAGTTTGGGATCCTTAAACAGATGCTCGGCAAACTGGAATACGGGATGGAACACGGCAGCTACCAAACCAATTTGAATAACCTCATCTTAGGTATAACAGGACTTGAAGACAATGAACGCCGAAAAGATTGGCGACATATCGGTGCTGTGAAATTGATACAGGTGGCAACTGAACGGTTCATGTTTCAGGAGGAGATTAACCTATTCCTGAACCGCTCCAATGTCGATTTCTTTAATTTTGTCAGCACTGAAGTCGCAGCAAGTTCCTTTTACAGACTTGAGACCGGACGGTGGCTTCGGTTGCGTCTCTCCAGGCTGTGGGTAGCGTTTGAAGGCAGACAGATTCTGGACGAGTCGGGAATTATCTCGGCAGAGGCACCAAATCGTCAAGATACACAGATAGGCGCGAATGTGCAGTTGAACAGTCAATTCAACCAATATTTCACACTGAACGCTGATTATCAGATGACCCAAAACCGAACGAACGAAGAAGATCCGTTTCTCGATTTCCTCAATTACACGCATACCATCGCAACCCTCACGCTCCGCGGAGAATATTGAAGTAGCATTTGGATTCCGTTCTCAACGCGCTGTTCGCTGTCCTTTGTAGAGTCTTAACTCCCCTTCCGATGCAATCAACGTATAACACGCTTCAATCGCTTCAGCAACGATAGGCTCGTCTGGCATGTCCCATAGCAATAGATAATCCACATTGTCAGCATAGTCGCAGAGGTCTATCTTTTCGGGCTGCCAATGGACGATTTGCACCCACTCTTTTTCGTCTAATGGCGTTTCAAAGTCAGCGTTGAAACGGACGGGAAAGTAGTCAAACTGTATTTCGTAGTTGCCAAGATTGATACAACCGTTGTCAAGGCAGTAGTAATTGGCAGCATTGACAAAGATGCCGACGCGTTTGGAGCTACCTCTCGGATCAAAGTGAAGTGGGAGGATAACACTGTTTTTCTCAACCCGTTGAACGAAAGCGTTAAACGCTCGGATTTCGACGTTAAGGTTTTTGAATAGAACACCGACATAAACGAGGTTAACAAGCGCGAGCAGCGTGACGATCGCTGTGAATGCGCGTTTCCATTGGAGGTTGTCGAATCCACGAAACCATGCAAATATAGCAAGGGTGGCTAAAATAGCGAGTCTGTCATTGACCCAACCGCCGGGACCGATGGAATTAGGTAGAATAAAATAGAGACCGAGAAGCACTACAGCGAGATAGAGAAACGCTTTTTGGTCGGGATGTTCTGCTGTGGTGCCCTTTCTATTTTCCCAGAATGTTACGCCAACGAGAAAGATCAGAAAAGCAGAGACGGTAACAGAAATCCAACTTGGCGGTTCGGTGTAAGAGACGAGTACGTGCATACCGATCAGATTTGCGAACAGTTCTCCGACCCGTCCGAACCCAAATTCAGGAGGCTCTCCCGCCAATAAGTCGGAGGTGGGGAGGTAGACGAGCAGCAACATGGCTGCGGGTAAGACGGAACACCCTGTGATGAGGATTCGCTTGAAGTCTCGTTTGAAATGGAGAAGTGCCAGCAAGGCGATAGAGAATAAGATGAAGGCGTAAGAGATGAGATGTGCAAAATAGGTGATAACGATGAGTAGGTTGAGTAGAATGATACGGTTCCTGTTCAAATCGTCCTTATGTTTCCACCAATAGCCGAGTGCGAGGAAAAAGAGGGGGACGCTGATAGCAAAGTTGTAGAAGCCCATGAGAAAAAGATAATTGTAAACAAAGGTGAAACTCAGTATGACGAGGGTATGTCGTCCGTGTTGTACAGCATTGAGGAAATAATAGATTGCGAGTGGAAAGAGGATGACATAGAGGCTCAGAAAGATTTTTTCGGCGATGAGAGCAGGAAAGATGAACATTAACACTGCCAACGAAAAGTGTGAGAGCCAGTTCGGAAAGGGGTACCAATTAATTTCGTAATAGTCGCGAAACTGATATTCAGGGTTGTTGTATTCTGTCAAGATCTGTGAATTATAAACATGACTCACACCATCTTGTGTTGGGAAATAAGTAAACACCCATATTGGTAAAAGATAGACAACAATTAACACACCAATTAAAAGCGACTCTTTTGTATAAAAACGGGAAAAAAATGCCATCGTCTTTCCTTTCGTTCTGGTGCAGCTTGCCGGTCTCCAAAACCTGTATTGTAAAGTGGTGCAGCTTGTCAGTCTCCTAAGCTTGACACTAAAATCAACCTTGAAATTTTCAGGGCTTCAGATATAATGTTATCATGGTTTGGCGTTTTATAGGTAGTCTTTTTACATTATGAAAATACATTGGTCGCTTCGTATTCTGGGAAAAGCGACTTTTGGGGAGTATTTCGTCTCACTTTCGAGGCATGACCTCCTACACAAACTATGGGAGAACAATTTCATGACCCAAGAACAGGTCAAACGTTTTGTTGAAGAGAATGGTATCGAGTTTTTCCTCTGCTCTTTTGTTGAGATGAGCGGTGCCCCGAAGGCAAAGGTTATTCCATCGACGCACCTTGAAGATATGGCAGAGGTGGGGGCAGGCTTCGGAGGCTTTGCCGCTGGTGAGATAGGACAATATCCGCACGACCCGGAAATGGCGAGCATCCCCGACTTTAATTCCTTGACAATTGTACCGTGGCGGAAAAATATAGCATGGGTAGCGGGGGATATGTATGTTGAAGGTAAAGCGTGGCACTACTGTCCGAGAACAATTCTACAGCGTCAATTAGATGCAGCGAAGGAGAGAGGTTATATCTTCAATGTTGGCATTGAGGCGGAATTCATGTTGTTAAAACAGGATGAGTCGCGTGCCTACGCGCCGTGGGACAAACTTGACACTTTAGATAAACCGTGCTATGACTTAAGGGCATTGCACCGCAATCTTGATATGATGACCACCTTGATTAAATATATGCAGGAATTGGAGTGGGAGCCGTACGCAAATGATCATGAAGACGGAACCTGTCAGTTTGAGACGAACTGGACTTATTCGGACGCACTCACGACAGCCGATCGGCATACCTTCTTCAAATGGATGGTCAAAACACTCGCTGAGGAACAAGGATTGCTGGCAACCTTTATGCCGAAGCCGTTCACGAACCTGACAGGCAACGGTGCACACTTTCACATGAGCCTTTGGGATGCGAAGAACGAAACGAACCTGTTCCTTGATGAAAATGATAAAAACGGCTTGTCCCAACTTGCCTATTGGTTCACTGGTGGTATCCTGAAACATGCGCAAGCGGTCACGGCGGTCACAAACCCACTTGTGAATAGTTACAAACGTTTAGTGCGTCGGGCACCGCGTTCAGGTTCATCGTGGGCACCCGTTTATGTCACCTACGGTGCGAACAACCGGACGCAGATGATTCGGATTCCAGCACCGGGACGCATCGAAAACCGCTTAGGCGACGGCGCAGCGAACCCTTATCTTGCGGCAACAGTCCTACTCGCAGCTGGTCTGGATGGCATCGAAAACCAGATTGATCCGGGCGTGCAAAACGAAGATAACCTTTATGAAGTATCAGAAGATGAACTACAGCGACGCGGGATAGATTCCCTACCGGCGACACTTGACGCAGCTGCGGACGCGCTTGAACAGGACGCAGTGATCAAGAACGCCCTTGGAACAGTGTACGCCGATTATTATGTTCAGGTGAAACGTGAGGAGTGGCGCGACTATCACTTGAGTGTCAGCCAGTGGGAAACTGATAAATACTTGGAGGTTTATTGATATTGAAGATCGCGAGCACAGCTCGCTCCTACAGCAAGGCGATGATATTGAAGATCGCGAGCACAGCTCGCTCCTACAGCAAGGCGATGATATTGAAGATCGCGAGCACAGCTCGCTCCTACAGCAAGGTGATGATATTGAGGGTCGCGAGCACAGTTCGCTCCTACGCAAAAAAGGCACTATTTCACGATCGCGAGCACAGTTCGCTCCTACAGCAAAGATTGCAGACACGGCTCGTTCCTACGGCAAGAGCGTAACGCTGGCATAAAGGAAATAATTTTGATGAAAATCTTATTTAGACTGTTCGGTTTGGCACTTATATGTTTTTTAACTATTTACATAGTCAGTTGTGGGCAACGTGAAGAGGACGAGGAAGTTGGTCCGGTGGAACTGATGCGCGCAGATCCAACAAGTACTGAGAGTAGTACATCAGTACTTGAACCCGTACCTGAACCTGTACCTGAACCAGTACCGGAACCCGCTCTTGAACCGATTATCCCGGATGGAATGGTTCTGATTATAGAAGGCGAATTTCAGATGGGTAGCAATGATGGTGACGCTGATAACGACGAACAGCCGGTGCATACCGTTCACCTTGACGCATTTTACATAGACGCGAACGAGATAACCAACGGCGAATTTAAGGATTTCGTTCTTGCGAATCCAGCGTGGCAGAAAGAACAGATTAATGAAAAGTTCCACGATGGTAAGTACTTGCTGGACTGGAATGGAAATAATTTCCCTCTTGGTGAGCGCGACCAGCCAGTACGTTATGTGAGTTGGTATGCAGCGATGGCTTACGCTGTTTGGGTAGACAAGCGTTTACCGACGGAGGCGGAATGGGAGAAAGCGGCGCGGGGTGGATTAAAGAAAAAACAGTATCCGTGGGGCAACGGCATTAATTTCAATAGGGCAAACTACGGTAAAAAACTTGGTGAGACAACCCCAGTCGGCGAGTATCCGCCGAACGACTATGGTGTACATGACATCGCGGGTAACGTGTGGGAATGGTGTCTTGATGGATACGAGGCTGATTTCTACGCTAATTCTCCACGCCGAAACCCGACTGCAGGCGCGGATAATGTTGAGGAGATTGTCAACGACTTTGAGAACATTGTAGACTTCCGCGTCATCCGAGGTGGCGGGTGGAACAGTGAACCTGAGTGGTTGCGCGCTTCAAACCGCCACGGGACAAGTCCAGCGTATGCGGGCATCGGTGCTCTTGGATTCCGTTGTGCAAAAAGCGTGTCACCTTAA
>VXXH01000248.1 GCA_009835515.1 Candidatus Poribacteria bacterium | reverse complement strand
ATCGGGGCGAGAGGATTCGAACCTCCGACCTTCTGCTCCCAAAGCAGACGCGCTAGCCGGGCTGCGCTACGCCCCGAAAGGGATACATACTCTCAATTTACAGGCAATAACGGCAACATTAGAGACTTCATCGAGGGACGTAATGGACGCTTGCCTGTTGCGTTCTACGTCCGCTTCGGTAGTTAAAATTATACACTATCTTTGGGCAGATGTCAAATTAAATATGAAAAATTCTTGTGTTTTTTTCACAGACTGTGCTATACTATTGACCTAATTGTAAGACGAGATTTCCGTGCCTCGTATACCCGTTTCTCTGCTATCCGAAATACTTGTAGTGATGCTTCTTACACCACAATTTTTGAAACGACTTGACCCCTTCTACATACGCTTGAAGCATGTGTTCCGCGGCAAATTCAGAGGCGAACGGCGAAGTCTCAATCGCGGCGCAGGTATGGAATTCGCTGACTATCGTGTTTATGAACCCGGCGATGATCTGCGACATGTCGATTGGAACATTTACGCGCGGTTAGACAGACTCTTTATCAAACTCTTCCACACTGACGAAGACTTATCACTTGTGCTACTCATTGACAATAGCCGTTCCATGGAATTTGGATCGCCTACCAAATTGACGTGTGCTAAACAGGTCGCCGCGGCGTTGGGTTATATCGCTTTAGCACATGCTGACAGCGTCGCAGTCTACACTTGTGCTGAACGACTCTCGCCAACGCTACCACCAACGACAGGCAAATCGCAATTCCCACGGTTAACGAAAGTGCTCAACGCAATGACAGCATCCGGACAAACGCGACTAACGGAATGCCTTAAGCAACTTCCTATGTACCAACGACGTGCTGGCATGGTCGTCATACTTTCAGATTTTTTGGATCCGAACGGCTACGCCGATGGATTCAAATTACTCTTAGGACGCGGGTTCTCCCTCACATCTATCCATTTGATAAGCCCAGAAGAGATGGACCCACAGACACACTTGGAAAACACACCTACTGGCGCGGATTGGTTGGTGGAAGATGCCGAAACAGGTGAAACTAAAGCCGTCACGATTAATGCAGAAACCCTCGCACAATATCGGGATCAACAGCAGGCATTTTGCAACAATCTGCAACGTTTCTGCACCGATCAAAGTATTGGCTACGCGCAATTAAAAAGTGATACCCCTGTAGAGCCTTTTATTTTACAGGAGCTGCATAGGGTAGGTTTCATTCAGAGGGATCGGTAACCATACGGAGATAGCCTAATGAACAAGCAGATTAAACAAACAGACTTGGAAATGATTCAAGGTGATATCACGAAAGCTCAGGTTGATGCCATCGTGAATGCAGCGAACAGCGAACTCATCGGCGGTGGTGGTGTAGATGGCGCGATACGGCGCGCTGGTGGGGACGCAATTGAGGGGGCATGCGCAGAAATCCGCAGACGCGAAGGCGGTTGTCCTACTGGCAAAGCGGTCATCACCCCAGGCGGTAACCTTCACGCGAAATATGTGATCCACACAGTTGGACCGGTGTGGGAAGGCGGTAATTCAGGTGAAGCAGAACTGCTTGCGAGTTGTTATAAGGAGAGTCTCCGACTCGCTGTAGAAAACAACATTCAAAGCATTGCTTTTCCTTCGATTAGCACCGGTATCTATGGATACCCAACGGAGCAAGCGGCAGTCGTTGCACTGACTGCGGTGAAAGAACTTGTGCTCCAGAGTAACACTGTGCCAGCAACGATTCAGTTTATCCTGTTTGATGAGGCAACCCATGCCTGCTACGTGGACGCTTTGCTCACTGTTTTTTGAAAATGAGGTGTGCTAAAAAGCTATCTGTGCTGAAAGGCACCCAAAATTGAACAACCCTAAATTTAGCCGAGTCTCGTTGATCCTCCCCATCTACATTCCAGCGTTTTTGCTGGCGACTGGTGGAGGCATTGTTTCACCAACGCTCTCAATTTACGTTAAATCCTTTGAGTTATCCTATACGTTAACAACAGTTGTCCTTGCTGTCGGTGTACTTGGAAACATCCCGGCGGGTATTTTAGTAGAACGACTCGGGCGCAAACCGTCGATGCTGGTCGGTTTAGTGATGATAGGCGTGTCAACTGTTGGTATGGGTGCGGCAACGAATTTTTTCCAACTTATCGGGGCACAGTTGATCGGCGGGGTCGGGAATGCCTTGTGGATGCTCGCCCGGCACGCTTATATGACAGATGTAATTCCGATAGCGAATCGCGGGAGAGCGATTGCTCTATTCGGTGGTGTAAACCGGATGGGGACCTTCGCAGGACAGTTCTTTTCTATCTTCCTCGGTGTAAATCTACGCCTGCCCTTCTTTATCTATGCGGGAATTGTGTTGCTGAACCTTTTCCTCTGTTTCTTTTTCATTCCAAAGACACACCGCCGCCGAAGTGAAACAGCCGATAAGAAAATTCCCTATCTGAAACACCTTCTCCAGATATCGCGTCAGCATGCACGACTGCTCGCTACAGCAGGCGTCGGGCAAGTATGCGTCCAGACGCTACGCCGTGGGTGTCATATCATCATCCCACTCTATGCCGACGAGGTTGTCGGGTTAACAACGCAACAGGTCCGCTCGGTCGTCATGGTATCCTCAGCGGTAGACATGTCAATGTTTCCGATTGCTGGATTTATGATGGACCGATTTGGTCGAAGGTATGCGACAGTCCCTGGAATTTGCATCTTTGCCACCGGAATGGTATTGATGCCGTTTACAGGGACGTTTACGTGGTTGCTGCTTGCCGCGATTTTGATGCGACTCGGTAATGGCATCGCTTCGGGAACAATGATGACCCTTGGTGCTGATTTAGCACCGCAAGAGGGGACTGGCGAGTTCTTAGGTTTGTGGCGGCTCACAGGAGATTTCGGCGGCTCAGCAGGACCCGTTATCGTCGGCAATATTGCCGATTTGTTCGGGTTGAGTTATTCTGGCTTCGCTTTGGGAGGCATCGGTTATCTCGCGGTCGGGATTTTCTTGTGGCTGGTCCCGGAGACATTGAAAAAAGAATAAAGTAAATAGGCACGCGTGAGTAGCGTGCCTACACAATATTTCATAGATGCCGGGAAAGGGGCTCGAACCCTTACGCGCGTAATGCACACTAGACCCTGAACCTAGCCTGTCTACCAAATTCCAGCATCCCGGCGAGCAATTATAGTATACCCTAATTTTCGTCCGCTGTCAAATTAAAATCCGAAGAAGAGAACGCTGAAAAAATCAGATTAAACTTGCAACACACTCAATATGTCTAATGTAATTAATATGCCGATTACTTTTTTAGTAGTGTCAAACTGTGGTCGCGATTTTCCGCACAACAAAAAAGGAGTGCAAACCTATGAGAGTGAAAATATTGATCTGCACGATACTCGTGCTATGCCTCGTAGTCAGTTACAGTCAAGCCGAGATTGATTCGGATAGAATTGTCGGGATCTGGCTATTGGACGAGGGCAAAGGCGATGTCGCTGAAGACGCGTCTGAACACGGACGTAAAGGGACGATTACCAATGGAAAATGGGAGGAAGGCAAGTTTGATGGTGCCCTTGAGATCAAGAAGGGTGGAACCGTTACAATTCCGCTCGGCAAAGGCATTATCGAAGATAAAGTGACTTTCATCTTGTGGCTAAACTTTACCGACATCGGCGGTCAACAGAACTATTTCTCTATATGGGATCAGAGCAACAACCGCTATGTCCCATACAAAAACGGTGGAAATCTTATGCGTAGTTGGACGAACACCTGGGATGTCGCCAGTGGCGTGACCGTCAAGGCAGACACATGGTATCATGTCGCCAATGTCTACGACGGAGAAACCTGCAAAATCTACATTGATGGCGAAGAAAAGGTGTCCCAAAAGGTAGCGAAGTTCCAACTCCAAGACCAGGATCAGACAGCGTGGCTCGCTACCGATAGAGGAACCGGTTTCCTCTCCGCCACTATTATGGACGACGTGGGTCTCTTTAACGATGCGCTCACCGAAGATGAAGTTCAGGGCATTATGAACGATGGTATCGATTTTACTGCCTTTGCTGTAGAACCGTCGGACAAACTCTCTGTACTTTGGGGAAAACTGAAGGCAGAATAGCAATGATTTTGCGGTCCCTTTGCTTTGTTTGGGGACCGCTTCACAGCAGGAGGCACCGATGCAATATTTTGCGTATGGCTCCAACATGAACGTTTCTCAAACGCAACAACGGTGCCCCAATATCACTCGTATAGGGAGGTCCCAACTCAAGGGCTTCCGCCTTGTTTTTAACTACCACGCTGATATTATCCCAGCAGAAGGATGTATCGTTCACGGTGGACTCTGGAAAATTACAGGAGACCATGAAGTTGCGCTTGATACGTACGAAGGTTACCCCGATTACTATGGTAAATATTATCAAGACAACGTCATGTTCTACAGGATGAAAGAAGCGTCTGACAATTCGGAACCTCCGTCAAGATGGTATCTCGAAATCATCATTCAGGGATACAAAGATTTTGGGCTAACACAGGACGACTTTGAAGAGAGCCTCGGTGTCCAACAACTTGGGTTAACGCACACGGACCTTGAAATGATTCTCGGTGTGTCAACGAATGAATTAGAACGTTTATTCTCTCGCGTGGCAACCTCTCCTGTTTACCAGTAACTCCATATCTTAGATTACCCGTTTCACATACACATAATACGCCCCAATTGCCAATTCGCCAGTTTCATCCGCGAACTCAGTGTGCATACGTGTCTGACCAGCGGTGAGGTCGAATGTAAACGTCACGCCTTTTGCATCCGGTGAAATGGCTTGTGTCGCCGTCTGGTTTCCAACGCGAATTTGTGCTGTTGTTAATGCCAATGCCTTTCCACCGTTATAGAGATCAATATGCTCACCCGGAATGCCATCCGTTATCGCCCTGTCTTCAGCGTAGGGCCACCGACGCAGCTCAAAACTGTACTGTCCATCTTCCGGCACCTCAATCGCCCAATAACCGTTACACTCCATGCCGCGGCGAATCATCCCTTGATTCCATGCGTGTGATTCCCCGTGCCAATCGTGCGTTGTGATACACGTAACAGGTTCGCTTTGCGTCCCGACGACAATTGGACAGTCCTCATCAAACCGCTTTGAAACCAATTTCCACCACGCCTCATAGTGTTCACGGAGTTCTGCGACAACCTCTGGATGCGCATCTGCTATATCGTGTTGTTGCCCGGGATCCGCTTGAATATCGTAGAGTTCTTTTCCGTTGATGAGTCGCCACCGTTGCGACATCGTCGCACTGTCTTTCCATTTAATCGGATTTTCGACGCGCTGCGAATCGGTAACGATCACCCGTTCTTCCCACGTCTCCGCCTCATTTCTCAACAACGGGACGATGCTTGTGCCATGGAAACTCGCACTTGAGGAGACTTCGAGATCACAGAGATCTATCAACGTCGGCAATAAATCGATATTTGCGGTGAGCTCATGTACCTCTTGCTTTTCCGTGAAACCACCACCGGGCCAATGCATGAACAGCGGCACGCGATGCCCACCTTCATAAGGTGATCCTTTTTTGCCGCGCATTCCAGCGTTGTACCCGGACTCAACGAACTGCCCGGCCCCCAAGTCGCACCCAGCCGCAGAACCGTTATCGGTCATGAAGATTAGGATAGTATTTTCCTCAAGCCCCAAGACCCGGAGGTGGTGCCGCATCCGTGCCATGTTGTCGTCGATATTGGTGATCATACCGTAGAAATTCGCACGATCCCGTGGCACATCTTTCCTTCGGTAGACTTCGCTGTAAGCATCAGGAACACGGAACGGACCGTGCGGCGCGTTGGTAGAGAGATAACAGAAGAACGGACTGTTCTGACTACCTTCCGCTTGTCTCTCAATAAACGCCATTGCCTCTTGGAACCAGACATCGGTGCAATAGCCATCAAAAGGCTGTTCGGAACCGTTGCGGAAATAGGTGTCGTCAAAATAGTCGTTGCCCCAATAGTCAGGGGTCTGACTGATACCGCCGCCACCGTGGTAGAGTGCCTCATCGAAACCTCGGTCGTGTGGACGGAACGGATAATTGTCGCCGAGGTGCCATTTCCCGAACATAGCAGTTTTATAACCGTTGCGCCGGAAGATATCTGCCATCGTGACTTCGTCACTGCGGAGGAGCGAGCGTCCGCCGATAGTATGCCACACACCCGTGGAATTGCAGTAGTGTCCCGTCATAATCCCTGCACGTGTCGGGGAACAGGTGGGACCGACGTGCAGGTTCTGCAGTTGCACGCTCTCATTAGCGAGCGCATCGAGATTCGGTGTATTGATAACGGGATTTCCGGTGCATCCCAAATCGCCGTAGCCTTGATCATCCGTGATGACGAAAACAAGGTTAGGGGTATTCTGTTGTGCCACGATGGTATCTCCTATATGTGATTAAAAGACACGCCTACCAGTTGTCTGGCGGCGCGCCTAAACGTGTGCAACGTTAACAATGCTATAAGACGAAATTGACAAGGTTTTATGCTAACGCTTTTTTAATCCGATCCAACCCGCGGTTGATTTCTGTCAACGAGGTAGCAAACGAGAGTCTTAAATGGTTATCAGCACCGAACCCGTTACCCGGCACAACGCCGACACCCGCCGAATTGAGCAGATAATCGGTAATATCCATTGAACCTTCAATCTTTTGTCCGTCAATTGTCCTGCCGTAGTGTTCAGAAAAATCGGGGAAGATGTAGAACGCCCCCTGCGGCTTGACATAACTGACTCCATCAATCTCGTCAAAACGTTGGCAGATTACGTCTCGGCGTTCTTCAAACGCTTTCCGCATCTCTTCAACAGCATCTTGGGGTTCATTGAGCGCGACGACAGCGGCTTTCTGTGCGATGGATGTCGGATTTGAAGTACTGTGTGATTGGATACGCGACATCGCTGATATTGCATCTTCGGGACCCGCAGTATACCCAATCCGCCACCCTGTCATTGAATAAGCTTTAGAGACACCATTGACGACAAAGGTAATCGCTTTTGTTTCTTCACTGAACGAAGCGGGACTCTGATGTGTCGCACCGTCATAAAGCAGTGCCTCGTAAATCTCGTCAGAGATGAGGTAGACTTGATGTTTGACAGCGAGATCGGCGATTGCCTTGAGTGTGTCCAGATCGTAGGTGGTGCCAGTCGGATTGCTCGGACTGTTAACGAGGATCGCCTTCGTCTTCGCGGTGATGGCTGCTGCAACCTGATCCGGTGCCATGCAGAAATTTTGTGCCGGTGTCGTCTCAATGACGCGCGGCACTGCCCCCGCAAGTTTGATCTGCTCTGGGTAACTTACCCAATACGGTGCGGCGAAGATGACTTCGTCGCCCGGATCGCAGATGGCTTGCAAGATGTTATAGATAGTGTGCTTGGCACCGCATGAGACGATAACCTGAGAAGTTTCATAACGCAATCCATTATCCCGTTTGAATTTCTCAGTGATTGCCTCGCGGAGTTCGGGGGTGCCAGGGACGGGGGTGTACTTCGTAAACCCTGCATCAAGTGCGGCGATTGCGGCGGCTTTGATATAATCGGGTGTGTCAAAATCGGGTTCGCCTGCCCCGAACTTGACGACATCTACGCCATCAGCGATCAACGCATTAATCTTCGCGGTGATCGCCAAAGTAGACGATGGCGTTACATTTTGACTCCGTTCTGATAATGAGATCATTCGTTCTCCTTTGAAAATCGGTTTTTGCGTTTAATTATGCTTGAGCATTATAGTGGGATGAATACCAATCTGTCGCGATATTCCTCATCATTGGAAGCATACCAAATCAGATATAATACATCAATAAGCTCCCTCACGTTATGGATTTACGAATACAGATCACACCTGGCACATGCCCACCCGCTGTCAGATGTTCAGTGAAGTGCTGGGCATCGTCTTGGGGTTTTTAGTAACCAAGATATAGTCATTGTGTTCTATCTACTTCAAAATGGCTGGATCAGACGTTCCTCGCGGTGGTACTTCCGCATCTCCTACCAATTTTACGTCTATCTCTGAATTCAAGCGTTGGAGCTGCCTCTGAATCGCTCGATCCATGTTTTCATCAAGGAGAAACCGAAGTCTCATAGGACATCCACCGGTTTGGTAGACTTTCTTTTTCCTTCAAGCAATTCTTGAGAAGCCTTTGCGAAACGTTCCGCAATTCAACGACAAAGGTGAAGGATTCCGCAGTTGCTCCTGCGATGCTTCCTCGTCAAACTTCCTCACGCGTTCAAGGTATGCTTCTACTTCCTCTGTTTTCGCTAAATAATAGAGGATAGTCGCGTGTATTTTTTCAAGATTTAAAGTCGGGTAGCGTAGCAGAATCTCTTCGGGACTCGCGCCTTCCAGGTAATCTTCCAACACAATCTCAATGTCAATGCGATTCCCTTTAATCCGGATGACATCTTCCTGAACAAAGTCAAAATAATTTTCCAGTTCCATCGCTCCACTCCGTTGAGTTGTCTTATCATAGTGTCTTATCAAGCTCTTTCAGCAAATTCCGCTGCTTCCGCGACAACGATTTCGGAATCTCCACAACCAATCGTACCCGCAAATCGCCCTTCCGTCCAGAAGCATCCGCCGCGCCTTGACTGCGCAAGCGGAGTTGTTGCCCAGGTTGCGCCCCCGCTGGAACCTTCAGGTCCACATCGCCTGTCAGCGTTTGCACTCGAACAGAACCACCTAACGCTGCCGTTGTCATTGAAATCGTCGCGTCTGTTAGTAAATCTGCCCCTTCACGAGTTAACGTCGGATGCGATTGTACAGCGACTGTCACTAATAGATCACCAGAAGCACCTATACCGAGGACTTCTCCGTGTCCTCGAATGCGTAAGGTTTGCCCGTCCTGAATGCCCGGTGGGATTGTAAGGGTGATACGTTTTCCTTCGACATTGACCTCTTTCTTACTCCCCAACACCGCATCCGCAAAAGGGATGTTAAGATTCATACGGATGTCGCGCCCACGGGTGGGTCCCGTCGTGCGCCGTTGTCCGAAGGCATCGCCGAACGCATCATCGAATCTACCGAACCCACCGAACCCACCGAATCCGCGCCCGAAAATATCGTCCAAGTTTATGTGTGAGAAGATGTCGTCCATATTTTGGTAGCCTTCAAACCCCATACCGTGAACACCCGCATGCCCACGGGTATCATAGATACGCCGTTTTTCGGGGTCTGAGAGTACCGAGTATGCATTCGATGCCTCTTTGAATTGCTCTTCTGCCGCTTTGTCACCGGGATTCTTGTCCGGATGGTACTGGACTGCGAGTCTGCGATAAGCTTTTTTGATTTCTTCAGGGGTGGCACCTCGGTCAACACCGAGGATTTCATAGTAGTCTCTCATAGTATTCTCTAAAGTAGTGCTGCGGCTGCGTATTAAAGCATCGCCAGAATTGCTGTGACATCTCGTAAAGATTGGTACTGTTTAACAAGCGTCGTTCCGAATTGAAATGCTGCCCTCTCGACACTTAGTTTTCGAGAGAGATCAACAATGCCTTCAATATCTTTGACATGCGCGGCACCGATAAGGCGACGCAGGATTTCCAGTCCTGCAAACCCAACAGCATCTTGGAAAATGTTTTGTAGCGTTTGCGCTTTCAGTCCAACATCAATCGTTGTAAATTCAGCCTTATAGGTGTCCCACACTTGCCCAATTGCTGTTTTGAGTGCTGATTGTACGCTCAAGGCATCTTGATGTGAAAAATAGGATAAGAAGTAATTCGCCCAATACAATCCGAGGTCAAATCCTACGGGACCGTAAAAAGCAAATTCGGCATCAATAACTTTAGCTGCGTTATCTTGGACGAGAACGCTACCTGTATGTAGGTCCCCATGGGTTACACCTTGTTGTGCCGTTAAGAAAATCCGCTTGAGACGCTCCGCTTGACGCAAAAAATCCGTATCCGCTTTCAACCGTTGCACATCCGGCTCCAACCCAGGTGTCCAAAAGTTCGTTTCATGTTCCGTAAGCGGGAAGGTGAACACATAATCGGCAGTTATCGCCTGCATAGTGGTGTTCGCAAATTGCTGTCTATAGTTCTGGACAGTTGCGTTGCCGATGTTATCAACATAGGTCTGACTATGTACAATCCCCATAAATCGCCCAATCTGTTCAGCGATTGCAGTGTCCACTGTACCAGCGATCAGTGCATCACGTAGCACACGTGCATCTCGGAGGTCCTCCATCGCTATAGCTGCTGCGTCTACATCGAAATCGTACAGCACAGGTACGGTGCCACTCGCCAGCCGATTGTAAACGTCAAGGGCGCGAGACTCAAAAGTCAAACGTTCGGTGGACAGGGGATAATCAGGACCTAATATCTTAATATAGGGCGGTGCATGTTTCAAGACAAGCGAGCGCGCTGGGCTTGCCGCATCCGACACGCGATAGACGGTATTGAGATTACCATCGCCAATCTCTTCTATGCGGAGCTCTGTCCCCAGTTCAAACGTACCAATCTCTGCATGTCGCTGGCGAAGGTAGTCCGGTAGCGTGGCAAGGTTGAGTTCCATATCACTTTTGAAGGCTTACAGCAGATTTTCGGCGATCTGGATAGCGTTCAAGGCGGCACCTTTACGGAGATTATCCGAGACGACCCAGAGGTTCAAACCGTTTTCTATCGAGGCATCGTCACGAATCCTACCCACGTAGACTTCATCTTTGCCGGCAACGTCAACAGCAAGCGGATATTGCTGATTGCTTGGATCATCCATAAGCTTCACACCCGGCGCATCAGCGAGGCACTCTCTGGCTTCAGCTGCTGTGAGTTTTTCATGCGTCTCAATGTTTATTGATTCGGAATGCGCAAAGAAGACCGGAACTCGGACAGTTGTAGCGGAGACACCAATCGTATCGTCTTCTAATATCTTCCGAGTCTCGTTGATCATCTTGACCTCTTCTTCATTATCACCGCTATCTAAGAAGGGCCAATCAAATGCGACATTGAACGCCATCTGGTGTGGAAACTTATCCAAAGTGATGGGTTTGCCTTCAAGGGCTTCAGTTGTTTGTTGGACCAACTCCAAGACAGCGCGCCCACTCTTACCAGAAACACTCTGATAGGTAGAAACGACTATCCGTTTGATGCCAGCGGTATCGTAAATTGGTTTGAGTGCTACCATCATTTGGATAGTAGAGCAATTGGGGTTTGCAATGAGTCCGTTGTGGGTATGGGCAGCAGCCATATTGACTTCCGGGACAACCAGTGGTGTGGCTGCGTCCATCCGGAACGCGCTGGTATTGTCAATGACGAGCGCGCCTTTATCTACGGCTGTAGGGATGAATTCGCGGCTGACGGACGCACCTGCTGATGAAAACACCACGTCCACATCTTCAAATGAATCGTGTGTTAATTCCTCAACAACGATGGGGGCATTTTTAAAAGACAGAATCTCACCAGCAGAGCGATGTGATGCCAGAAGTTTCAGGGAAGCGATAGGAAATGATCGTTCTTCAAGAAGTTGCAACATTGTATTGCCAACAGCACCCGTCGCACCAACAACCGCTACATGATAACTCTCACGCATTTCTGATATTTCCTCTATTGTATTATTCAAGCAGAATTTTTCAGTCAAAATTTAATTCTTAATTTTACCACAAATACGTCCCTTAAAGCAAATATT
>VXXH01000419.1 GCA_009835515.1 Candidatus Poribacteria bacterium | reverse complement strand
ACACCGGTTTCCTTCAAATACAGGTCCCTTTGCCGAGCGACTTCAATGACGGCAGTCGCTTGCCCACGACCAATCCCTTTCTGTTCCCTTGTTATACAAATAGCACCGCCACCGATACCTACTTTTATAAAATCAGCACCGGCTTCTACCAAATACATAAATGCATCTCCATGAACCACGTTCCCCGCGCCCACTTTCACAGTATCACCGTACTTATCTTTAATAAATTGAATGGTGTCTGACTGCCATTCCGTGTACCCTTCGGAAGAATCAACACAAATAACATCGACACCTGCTGCGACCAGTGCTGGTACTCTCTCTTTATAATCTCTTGTATTAATTCCGGCACCGACGACAAGTCTTTTCTGGGAATCTACGGATTCAAGCGGATTTTTTTTGTGGTCATCGTAATCTTTCCTGAACACCAAATGTATCAGTCTACGATTTTCATCAACAATCGGCAGACAATTTATCTTGTGTTTCCAAATGAGGTCGTTGGCAGCTTCAATCGTAGTTCCCTTTTGACCGACAATTAGCTCAGGAAACGGCGTCATGAATTCGCTGACTTTAGCGTTTAAATCCACTCGACTCAATCTATAGTCCTTGTCCGTTATGAGTCCGAAGAGTTCTCCTGAAGACGAACCATCTTCGGTTATAGGAATCGTTGAGTGTCCTGTTTCTTCGGTGAGTTCCACGACATCTGCTATCGTGCTATCACACTTTAAATTTGAGTCGCTGACGACGAAACCGGCTTTGTGGCTCTTAACTGTCCGGACCATTGCTGCCTGTTCCTCAATACTTTGGGACCCATAAATAAAGGAGACTCCGCCCTGTCTCGCCAGTGCGATTGCCAAATTGTGGTCCGAAACGGCTTGCATGATGGCTGAAGCAAACGGGATATTCACTTCCAGAGAGGGTGGTTGGTGCCCTACTTTAAACTTCACGAGAGGGGTTCTCAGAATAACGTTTTCAGGGATACAATCCTTCGTGGTTAAGTTCGGTAAAAGCAAGTATTCGCTGAAAGTCCGGCTTGCTTCAGAAAAAAAGTGAGCCATGATTCATTCCTCCTGTGAAAAAAGACAAAATGGTTGTCGGTTGTCAGTACGGTTTGCTCCGCAAACCTTTCGGTTTGCCTCGCAGTGAGAGTTAAGAGGGGTTTGGTTCAACAATATCCCTCTTTAACTGAAGACCGATAACCGATAATCCTCTTCCGCTCATTTTAAGATTCTCGATTTGGGGTAACACATAATTATGCTAATTCGGAAATGATGTCGCACAACTCCGCGATTTCATCAATGGCAATCCCCTGCCAGTTTTCTACTTCCGGTCGATATGAGTCATAGACATCCGTTAGATCGACTCGTCTTAGTATGGGTAGCATGCTGACCGCTGCTGCACCCGTCAATTCTTCACCGCTTCCATCCCCAACATAAAGGCACTCCTGCGGTTGGACCTCCAGCCGTTCACACGCTATCTGGTAGATACGTCGCGATGGTTTCCTAACCCGTTCTTCACAGGAGAAAATAGGAACGTCAATGTATTGGGCTAACGAAGATTGCGAGAACGCAGATGGGATAGGCGGTCTGCAATTAGTAATAAGACCTAAAAGTAAACCATCACTTTTTAGTGTATCTAATGCCTCTAAGACCTTGGACTCAATCACGAGTGTACTTTCTGAGAATTCATAATGCAGAGTGACAACTTGCTCAATTTGGGTTGTATTCACTTTAATACTTAAGCGGCGACATATCTCAAGTATATTGTCTTCAACGGCATGATAGCCGCCTGCGGATTTATCGTTGATTGTTTCCAGCATGACTTGCCGGAATTTTGGGTATGGAATATCAAGGGTTTTTGCCATCTGTTCTTGGACCTGATCGTACGCTTGGCTGCTGAAATTGTCAACCAATGTGCCATACAAATCAAATATAACGGCTTTGTAAGGCATTTTACCCCCACACTAAAGTTTGAACGGTTTTAAGATGAAAACAGGCACTGTTATGGTTAACCCACAAGTGCCTGATTTCTTCAAGTCTTCCTCAGGTGCGCAGAGAGAATGATTAGATCAGTTGCGGTAGAACTTTTATACGCTTCCTCGGTTTTCAAACGCTGCAATGTCCGCTTCATACTGTAAAGTCCAGCCGATTTCATCGAGTCCATTTAGTAGGCAGTCCTTCTCAAAATCGCCAATCTCAAAAGTGTGGGCAGTACCATCAGGACAGATGACCGATTGCGCTTCCAAGTCTATCATCAACTGGTAGCCCTCGATGTCCTGTGCCTCTTGACTGAGAGATGTGATAACTTCTGCTGGCAGAGCTATCGGAAGGATGCCGTTCTTATAGCAGTTGTTACGGAAGATGTCGGCGAATGAGGGGGCGAGAATCGCCTTGAAACCGTACTGCTGGAGTGCCCACGGGGCATGTTCACGGGAGCTGCCACAACCAAAATTCGCACCAGCGATAAGGATACTCGCGTTCGCGTAACGCGGATCGTTCAGCACGAACTCAGGGTTTGGAGCACCATTTTCAAGGTAACGCCAATCGTTAAAGAGAAATTCACCGAAGCCTGTCCGTTCAATCCGTTTCAGGAATTGCTTCGGGATAATCTGGTCGGTATCAACATTAATCCGGTCGAGTGGGACAACAAATCCAACATGTTCTTTAAATGCTTCCATGCTTCTATTTTCTCCTTCTGGTGTTTTTGGATATTTTCAGGTTCCAACAAGGCTTGAAGAAAAATATTGGTATCCGCGAGATACACTAATGTTCTGTCCATTTTCAAAGTATTGTCAAACCAAAGGTAAACTCGGTTCGTAGTAGGGCAATTCATTGCCCGTTATTGACTTGTGGACGTGCGATAAATCACACTACTACGAACCAACCCTAAAACTCAAATTAACATAGCACTAATCCGTCCACTCTGACGCTTTTTTCTGAAGTTCGAGGGCTGTAAACTGGTCACGATACGCTTTTAATCCGCCAATCCATTCCAAATTTGGTTTTTTCTTCCGTTTTGAACTGTTTTTTGTTCGTAAGAAATCAATGAAATTGATGACTTCTTCTTGGAGTTCCGGAGGAAGTTCCCTGATTTTTTCAATGATGGTAGATTCCATTGTTACCTTCCTATTTTCCTAATATTGGGTTGGAAAAAATATACACCTTCCAGTCTTCCACACTTCCTACTGAAACTTTCGGATGTCCACGAAGTGCCCCGTTACCGCCGTTGCAGCCGCCATCTGTGGACTGACGAGGTGCGTGCGTCCGCCTTTACCCTGTCTGCCTTCAAAATTTCGGTTCGATGTGCTGGCGCAGCGTTGACCCGGACTCAGGGTGTCCGGATTCATGCCGAGGCACATGCTACAACCGGCTTCACGCCATTCAAAACCGGCTTCACGAAAAACCTTGTCAAGTCCTTCTGCTTCCGCTTGGCGTTTGACTGCCTGCGAACCGGGAACAACCATAGCACTGACGCTCTCTGCGACTTTCCTGCCTTTGGCGACTTCCGCAGCAGCCCGTAAATCGCTGATTCGGGAGTTCGTGCAGCTACCGATGAAAACCCTGTCTACAGGAATATCTGTTATCGGGGTGCCGGGTTGGAGGTCCATATATTCCAAGGCGTGTTCGGTAGCAGTCTTTTCGTCGACTGTCGCCATGTCTGATGGATCCGGGACACGACCTGTCACATCTGTTACCATGCCGGGGTTTGTGCCCCATGTCACTTGCGGTGCGATGTCTGCTGCGTTGAGTTGCAAGGTTCGGTCGTAGGTCGCGCCGTCGTCAGTCGGGAGTTGCTTCCAGTTTTCGACGGCTGCGTCAAAGTTCTCATCTTTCGGTGCGAAACGTTTGCCAGCGATGTATTCATAAGTGCTATCATCGGGCGCAATCATACCGGCACGTGCGCCTGCCTCAATTGACATATTACAGACGGTCATCCGTTCCTCAATACTGAGGGCACGGATCGCGGAACCTGTATACTCAACGACAGCACCATTGCCGCCGTCAATACCGATATGCCCGATGATAGCAAGGATGATGTCTTTTGCGGTCACGCCATAGGGGAGTGTGCCATCAATCCGAATCTCAAAGGTTTCGGATTTCTGTTGCAAGAGGCATTGCGTGGCAAGTACATGCTCAATCTCACTTGTGCCGATGCCGAAGGCAAGTGCGCCAAGCGCACCATGCGTTGAGGTATGGCTATCGCCACATACGATAGTTGTGCCGGGCTGCGTGATACCGAGTTCCGGTCCGATGACATGCACAATGCCTTGCTCAGGACTGTCAATGTCGTAGAGCGGGATGTCAAACTCAGCACAATTTTCCGCCAGTGTCTCCATCTGCTTCGCCGCAATCAAATCAGTAATAGGCAGTGCCCTATCCATTGTCGGTACGTTGTGATCCATCGTAGCAAACGTCAGATCCGGACGACGCACCTTCCGATTGTTGAGTCTTAACCCCTCAAACGCTTGTGGAGATGTGACTTCATGAACGAGGTGCGTGTCGATATAGAGAATCGGCACCTCGTCTGCGGAGGCGCGCACGAGATGCGCCTCCCATATTTTTTCATACATTGTTCGTGTTTTCATATTTTTATACGCTTCCAGTAAATTAGGCTTGTAGATTTCCAGAACTTATAGCGCAAGGCTACCCGCGAGTCGTCCTTTACTCAAAAGGTTGCAATGTACCGTCTTTGACTATCAGCACTCCCGGCGTATAAACAGCGTCCCCGTCGGTATTAAAAGAGAACTTACCAAATACTGTGTCAAAGTCCATAATATTCGCCAGCGCATCTCGAATTGCAGTTGAATCGGTTGCTTCGGCATTCTTAAGCGCCTCCGCTAAAATATAGACAGTGGCATACGACACGGCAACAAAGGCGTTCGGCTCCATCCCGTAAGTCGCGCTGTAACTCTTAACGAAGGCTTGATTTCCGGGTGTATCGTCTGTAGGGAGCCAATCGATAAAAGTGATTGCGCCCTCAGCGGCGGCACCTGCGGCTGCTACCTCAACATTGGTTAATGAGCTCACAATAAACGGAGCGGATATGCCGAGTTCGTCTGCTTGAACCAGTATCAACGGTTTTTCGGGCGGTAATGCCGAAACAAAGATTGCATCTGGATTTAACGCCTGTATTCGGGTTAATTGTGCGGAGAAGTCGGTATCACCACTTCGGAACGGTTCCGTGGTGAGTACCTCAACACCCTTCGCAGTAAATGCTTCCTGCAATGCTTTGTCTCGATCTGTGGAGAAGCCATCGGTTTCGTCATACATCGTAGCCACGCGTTGATAGCCGAGTTTCGCGTATGTTACCGGAATGCCTTTAGCAACCACAACGTCTGTCGCGAGCGGGATCCGAAAGACAAAATGACTGATCGCGCCAAGCCCACGCTTTCCCGCTGTCGGGCTAATTGCGACAATCTGATTTTCACCGGCAATGGGAAAAGCCGCCTCCGTCGCGCTTGACGACGCGGGCCCGATAATAACAGACACGCCGTCTTCATGAATCAGTTTATTGAAAGCAGCAACCGCACCTTCTGGTGTACTGGCATCGTCTTCAATAATAAACTTGAATTGGGGATTACCGAGTTGTCCGTTGTTAATTTCGCCGAGAGCAAGGTCAAAGCCTTGTTTCATGAGTTCGCCTGCGGCAGCCAAGTGTCCTGTCAACGGTAAAACGACTCCGATAGTAATCTCGTCGCTTTTATCTTCTACCTGCGGTGTGGCAGGTTGCGTAATTTGGGATATCCGCTCACAGGCGGAGAAACTTACTACCAAGGTGGCAATTGCCACGATAAATGTGAATGATTTCATTCGATATGTTCCTTTCTTTTTGTAGTTGTCAGTTTTCAGTTTTTGGTTATCAGTTAAGAGGGGCCTGTTAAATCGGAGTCCTCTTTAACCGACAACTGACAACCGATAACTGATAACCACTATCAAACCCGCATGACGACTGGAAAGATGAGTGGGGTCCGTTGCATCTGTTTCGAGAAAAACCGACGGAGCGCGCCTCGGACTTCATCTTGGACAATCTCTGTTTCGTGCTTCTGTTCATCGCTCAGGTTTTCAATAACGCGCCGCGTAATCACTTTCGCCTCTTCTATGAGTTCTTCAGATTTATCCATATAGACAAACCCACGCGAGATAATCTCTATCTCTCCGGCATTCAGTCCTGTTTTAGAGCCGTTATCGGTAGACTCTGTGACAGATTGTTCTCGCCGCGAAGCAGTTTCGTCTGCCCCAGTGTCCTCTTGCTGGCTGCCATCACCTGTATCGCTGTGCAGAACAATAATAGGGACGACGATGCCGTCTTCTGAAAGTTGAATCCGGTCGCGTAGGACGATATCCTCAAGTTCAATTTCTGGCTTGCCATCAACCAGGACACGTCCAGAACGTCCCTCGCGTCCAAATACCTCGCACGTCTCAGGTGTCAGGTAGATGAGTTCTCCGTCCTCAGCGACTGTGATGTTCTCACTTGGGATGCCGACAGATTCGGCGAGTTCAGCGTGCCGCACAAGGTTTTGGTATTCACCGTGCATCGGCATAAAAAACTTGGGCTGCAAGAGATTGATCATCAATTTGAGATCTTCGCTTGACCCGTGCCCGGAAACATGGACATCAGCATTGCGTTCATGGTATATCTTCGCGCCACGTCTGAGCAGATGGTTCACCACATTCCCGATAGCCTTTTCGTTACCGGGGATAATTCGGGCAGAGATGACGACGGTATCGCCCTGTTCTACCTTTAAAAATGGGTGGTTATCAAGTGCCATCAATGCCATAGCAGAGCGCGGCTCACCTTGGCTGCCAGTACTCAAAACCACGACCTCGTGCGGTTTGAACATAGACGCGTCGCGAGCATCAATGAGATAGTCCGGGTTCACATCGAGATAACCCAACTCGGAAGCGGTGCGTACATTGTTGATGAGCGAGCGTCCACTGACAGCAATGAGCCGCCGATGTCTATTTGCCAGATCAATGAACTGCTGGATACGGTGGAGACTTGAAGAGAAGGTACAGAGAAATAACTTCTGCTCAGTCCTCTGAAAGATATGGTCTATCGTATCATAGATACTCCGTTCAGAGGGGGTCTGTCCGGGTCGCTCTGCGTTTGTGCTGTCGGAGACGAGCATCAGCACGCCTTCCGAACCCAAACGCGCCAGTGTCTGAATATCACTCAACTTGCCATCGATAGGTGTCATATCAAACTTGAAATCGCCCGTATGGACGATAACACCGATCGGTGTACGGAGTGCAATTGCCACGCTATCCGGGATACTGTGTGTAACATGGATGAATTCAGCGGAAAAGTCGCCCAATTCAACTGTATCGCCGGGGGCAATTGTATTGAGTTGTGCCTTGCCAAGTACACCGTATTCGCGCAGCCTGCCACTTGCAATCGCGAGCGTTAACTGCGTACTGTAAACGGGTACATCCAACTGCCGCAGGACATAGGCTAAGGCACCGATATGATCTTCATGTCCATGGGTTAGGAGGATCCCTCGAATCTTCTCTTTCCGTTCAACGAGGTAGTGGATATCGGGAAATATCAGATCAACACCGGGCATATCTGAATTTGGCAGCATGAAACCCGTATCAATGACGATCAGGTCATCTTCGGTTTCGTACACCATCATGTTGAGCCCGAATTCACCTAAGCCTCCCAATGGTATGATCGAAACATTTCCGTTAACGATTTCTTCATTATTCACAAGTGTGGAATCTGTCATAGAATAGTTGTCAGTTGTCAGTTGTCAGTTGTCAGTTAAAGAGGGTTCTGATTAACCGATACCCTCTTTGTAACTTTCGCCACTTCAATTTTCTAACGCCGTTAAAGGAAGATTTTCAGCAATCCAAAACCCAAAACTGATAACTGCTCTTACTGCGAGGCACGATAACTGAAAACTATTCCCTACTGGTGTTCTTTATCGCCAGTGGAGATCGAAATAGTCGTGTGTTGTTGAGGTTATCTGCTGCATTTTCCCAGTTTCAATATCTAAGATGAAGACTTCGCTGGTGCGTCGTCCATCCGGGTTTTTACCGATAAAGGCAACCTGGCTGCCGTCGGGACTCCATGTTGCGTCGCGTCCTGGGTAAAGACTCAGATTCAGATAGTCTTTAAATCGTCCCCGCTCTACAGTGGCAACGCAGATCTCGCCCGATGTATAAAACAAAAGTTTTTTGCCGTCCGGTGCCCACTCTTCAATGTTGCCACACGGTGGTTCGTCGCGTTGGAGAAACCATTTCCTACTCATACTGACGACTTCCGGTTCCGCAAGCGCGAGGCGTCCCTCGGTCCTAAACGCGATCCATTTACGGTCTGGCGACCACTCGGGCCAGCTTGTTCCCTTCGGCAAGACTTCAAGCAATCTCCTTTTCGGTTCTTTAATTTTTTCGCCTTTCGCGTCCCAATGTAGCCAGCCCATTGCCCACTGCTCGCTCCGCCACCGCTTTATTTTTCCATCAACCGTCACTTCCCAATTTTCCAGCCGATCTTTCGGACGATCAATCTCAACGACAACGAGAAGGGCGTGACTTAACGGAGACCACCAGAAATCATGGATATCATACTGTTTCTTGATGAGTCGCTTGTTCTTGGTACCATCTGCCCACATTACGTATAGCGATTTTGCCCCATCCACCCCGGATACGTAAGCAATTCGTTCCCGATCCGGTGACCATCGCGGGTTGCGCGAAACCGCATCATCCGTGAGTCGGCGAAAATCTGTGCCGTCCGGATTCATCGTACAGATGTTATACTGATAGAATTCCCACCAATTTGCTGTTCCTCGGACCCTCTCGAGCGTCCGTGTTACAGCGCGGAAACCGTCTTCATTCAGAAACGGCTCACGGATCGCAAAGACGAATTTATCCGCATCCACCTCTGCAAACCCAACACCACCTATTATGAAAACTAATATGAGCACGCCCATTACCCGTCCGATACGCATAGGTCCACCTTTTTAATAGTACTCAGTTATCAGAAGAATGGTTATCGGTTTTCAGTTTGCCTCGCAGTGAGAGTCTTCGGTAAAAGATGTTTTGATTAAATCACACCACTCTTTAACTGATAACTGATAACCGATAACTGATAACCATTAAACAACGATATTGATAAGGCGATTCGGGACGACGATAACCTTCCGCACCGGTTTTCCTTCAATAAACCGTTGAACGCGTTCATCTGCAAGTGCGGCTTCTTCAATCTCTTTATCAGTCGCATCGGCAGACAGTTGGAGCCGGTTGCGGAGTTTTCCATTGACTTGCGCGATTATGGTTACGGTGGCACTCGTCAGAACGGATTCATCGTGTGTGGGCCACTGTGCATGCGCAATAAATCCTGTTTCGCCGAGACGATGCCACAACTCTTGCGCGATGTGCGGGGCGTAAGGCGAAAGCAGATGCAAGAAAATCTTCAAAGCCTCTTTCGGTAGTGTTTCCGTCTGCGTAGCAGTATTAACGAAGATCATCATCTGGCTAATCGCGGTGTTCATCTTATCAATGGACTCAGTATCCTCGGTTACCTGCTTGATAGTCTTATGGAGTTCGCGCCAGAGTTCGGACTCCGTTGTTCCCGGAGCGTCAGTCAATTTCTCGCCGAGTTCGCCACTATCTTCATCAATCACAAGCCGCCAAACGCGTTGAAGGAACCGATAGACACCCTCTACGCCAGCGTCTTGCCACGGCGTGCTTGCTGTAACCGGCCCGATAAACAACAGATAGAGACGGAGTGTATCCGCGCCGTAATTGTCAATTACATCGTCTGAGTTGATGACATTAAAGCGGGATTTGGACATTTTTTCTATCTGGGTTTGGAGCGGCACCCCCGAAGCCTTTGCGACGAATTTATCACCCTTCTGTTCGGTTTCGTTCGGATAGTAGTATTTGCCTCTGGCATCTTGGTAAGACTCCGCGAGGATCGTTCCTTGGTTAAGCAGTCCTTGGAACGGTTCTCTTGTAGAGACCAATCCACAGTCGTAAAGCACCTTATGCCAAAAGCGGGCGTAGAGTAGATGTAAAACAGCGTGCTCGGCACCGCCCATATAGGAATCAACCGGCATCCAATAGCGTTCAAGTTCGGTATCAAAAGGGGCCTCGGTATTGTGCGCATCAAGGAAACGGAGATAATACCAACAGGAGCCTGCCCATTGTGGCATGATGTTCGTTTCCCGCGTCGCTGCGCGCCCATCTGGTAGTGTCACATTCAACCACTCGGATCCGGCGCGAGCCAGCGGAGGCTGCCCGTCTTCTGTCGGTTTATAGGCATCAATCGGTGGCAGTTCCACAGGTAGTTCCTCGTCCGGCAGTTGAACGATGGTGCCATCTTCAAGGTGTACAAGGGGAAAGGGTTCGCCCCAATAGCGTTGTCGAGAGAAGAGCCAATCTCGTAGCCGATACTGAACCTGCGTAGCCCCTTTCCCTTCGCTCTCAAGCCACGCGATCATCTTTGCCTTCGCGTCGTCAACCCGCAAACCGTTGAGGAAATCTGAATTGACGCAGACACCGTCTCCTTCAAAAGGTGCCTCTTCAATCGGCTTTTCACCGCCTTTGATCACTTCAACGATAGGGATCCCGAAAGTTGAGGCGAATTCGTGGTCGCGTTCATCGTGTCCCGGCACAGCCATAATGGCACCTGTACCGTACGTCATGAGCACATAGTCCGCGACCCAGATCGGGACAGGCGTATCGTTGCACGGGTTAATGGCATAAGCACCGGTGAAGACCCCTGTCTTCTCTGTGGCAAGGTCTGTACGTTGGAGATCGGATTTGTTAACGGCTTCTCTGACGTAAGCATCAACAGCCGCTGCAGCATCAGGGTGTGTTATCTCGGAGACGAGCGGGTGTTCAGGTGCCAGCACGCAATAGGTCGCACCGAAGAGCGTATCTGGACGCGTCGTGAAAACGGTGAACGCCTTATCGCTATCCTTGATCTTGAAGGTGATATCTGCGCCTTCCGATTTACCAATCCAGTGGCGTTGCATCTCCTTGAGTCCCTCGGGCCAGTCCAATAAATCCAAGTCTTCCAGCAGCTGGTCTGCATAGGCAGTGATTTTGAGCATCCATTGGCGCATCAGACGGCGTTCAACTGGATCGCCGGTTTCAACATATTTGCCATCTTTCACCTCTTCGTTTGAGAGGACAGTGCCTAACGCTGGACACCAGTTGACGGGTACATCAGCAAGATATGCTAAACCTTTTTCATAGAGTCGGAGGAAGATCCATTGCGTCCACCTATAATATTCGGGCACGGAGGTATCAATTTTTCGGGACCAGTCGTAAGAGAATCCGATGCGTTGGATCTGTTGCTGAAAGGTTTCCGTATTTCTTTTTGTAATGTGTGCGGGGTGTTCGTTTTCACGCACTGCGGTGCGCTCGGTAGGAAGTCCGAAGGCATCCCATCCCATCGGGTGCATGACGTGATAGCCCTGCATCCGCCGAAAGTTAGCGAACACATCGGTCGGTACATAATTCTTCGCGTGCCCGACGTGAAGTCCGGCACCAGAAGTATAGGGAAACATGCCAAGCACATAGAATTTCGGTTTAGTTTTCAGTGTTTCGATATTGTTTGGCACTTTAAATGCTTCTTTTTCTCGCCACTCGGCTTGCCAATAGGGTTCTATCTCCGCCGGGGCGTATGGATGGTTCTCCATGTCGTGTTCGTCTCCTTTTGCAGCCCTGTATATCGGCTTTATAT
>VXXH01000110.1 GCA_009835515.1 Candidatus Poribacteria bacterium | reverse complement strand
CTCCTATCCTTTCGCACGGATTTATAACACGTTCCACCTCAACACAAAAAAGGTCACAATTATTCCGATCATTAAAGATGAAGGGGTAGGAACACAAAACAACGACCGAATCAACTTCATAACTTTTTCATGGATGAACCTCCTCAACATTTACATTATCTTGGCGTGGTATGAAGATGCGGAAAGAAAAGCTAATACAACTGACCGAATTACCAATCAAGTTCTAAACGCTAAAAGCGTGCGTGAAAAATTGCTTGAGGTGAGCCGTTATCAGATGACAGCACTACATTGGAACACAACGCACTTTGAAAAGGATTTCGAGTCAATTTATCTGAATGCGGTTGCTGGATACAAAAAAATATCAAAAGAGAAAAACGTCGCTGTTCACAGTCCGAAAAATCATCTGCAGACTCTCGAAAATTTTAAGGTGGATGATCGTTTCAATCTAATATCTTTTAAAGAGGCAACCCTCCCTAGCTCGTACAAGGCTGCTCATAGAGAATCCTTGACAACACACATATTAGAATCTCTTGAGGAAAATACGAAGGGGGTTTTCCATATCTCAAACTACCTCGGTGGGCAGTACCATTTAACCGCAGATGAAGTTTATTGGGAAAATGACCAATTAATCGTACAAGAATCGAAAAACAATAGCAAAGGGACACTTCCATCAGAAAATGATATCAAGGACGGTTTGTTTAAGCTGATTCTTTTTGCGAATATGGAGCAAGCGAGCATTGACGAGCGAGCAAACATCCAGTTTGCAACCCGACTGAAACTAACGGGTGATCTTGTTGGATGTCTATTCTTACCATGTGAAACAGGCGATATATTTGGCTTCTGCGCGGAAAATCGCTTATCACAAGTGCACCAGAGAAGGATATTTCTACTCAACCAAGAAGCACGCGAAAATAACAAACTACAGATATGGATAACAGGTCGTCATGGTTAAATTACCGAAAAGTCCATTGCGGTACCCCGGTGGTAAATCAAGGGCCCTGAAACAGATTCTGCCGCGTGTTCCGTTGAATATATCAGAATTTCGTGAGCCTTTCGTTGGGGGTGGCTCTGTCTTTTTTGCGATCCGAAGCCTCTTTCAAGACCGTATCAATTCCTATTGGATTAATGATCTGAACTACGATCTGTACTGTTTCTGGAAAGAGGTAAGAGACAACGCGCCAGACTTGGTTGCCACACTCAGAGAAACACACACAACAACTACCGATGGGCGCGCGCTATTTGAGAAATTAACACAGGTGAAAGATCATCTGAACCAGAACCGAAATGCGCTCTGCGAATTTCAGCGTGCAGTGCGATTCTTCATACTCAACCGAATTACCTTCTCCGGTACCGTGGATTCCGGCGGATATTCACAATCCGCTTACGAGAAACGGTTTACGGATTCGTCTATTGAGCGCGTCAAAAACATATCGCCTTATCTTGCTGGAACCAAAATCACCAACGGAGACTATACCGAGGCACTTTGCCAAAGTGGCGACAATGTGTTTATATTTCTTGATCCACCCTATTGGAAAGCGACGGAGTCAAAGTTATACGGTGTGAGAGGTACTCTGCATACTGCATTTGATCATGCGCAATTCGCCGAAAACATGCAGAAGTGCCAACACAAATGGTTGATTACTTATGACGATTCGCCTGTTATTCGGGAACTTTTCGCTTTTGCCGAAATTCAGGAATGGACATTGCAATACGGGATGAACAATTATCGAAAAACAAGTGCCGCAAAGGGGGATGAGTTGTTTATAAAAAATTACTGATCTCTGTTAAATCTGAATTTTCTCATGGAAAAAGGGAATCCGAATGTCGGGAAAGATAAGATGGGGTATACTCGGTCCTGGTGGTATTGCACATAAGTTTGCTGATGCGTTGAAAGCGATTCCTGATGCGGAGATTATCGCTGTCGGTTCACGCAGCCTCCAGAGAGCGAACGCATTCGCGGACACGTTTGATGTTCCACATAAACACAGCAGCTACGTTGAACTGGCGAACGATCCTGAAGTGGACGTTATCTACGTTGCAACACCGCATCCTTTTCACAAAGCGTGTGCGATGTTGTGTTTGGAAGCAGGGAAAGCAGTTTTATGTGAGAAACCGCTCACTGTGGATGCAAGGCAAGCTGAGGAGATGATCGCGTGTGCACGCGAACATAAGCAATTCCTCATGGAAGCCATGTGGACCCGTTTCATTCCGGTAATGGTGCAGGTGCGGGAATGGCTGGCAGATGGTGTTATCGGTGAACCGCGCATGTTAACAGCAGATTTCGGCAATCGTGTGGAACTAACTGCTGAGAATATGAAGGGACGGTTGTTTGCACTGGAACTTGCAGGCGGCGCGATGTTGGACATCGGCGTTTACACCGTCTCTTTGGCATCTATGGTGTTTGGTACGCCAACGAAAATCAAGAGTTTGGCACACATCGGCGAAACCGGTGTCGATGAACAAGCCGCCGTCCTACTCAGCTATGATGCGGGTCAAATCGCAAATTTATCCTGTGCTATCACGACACGCACCTCGCAGGATGCACGCATCTTCGGCACAAAAGGCGCGATCCATATACCCAACTTCTCACGAGCGACATCCGTAACACTTGAAGTCTTTGGGAAAGAACCTGTACAGATTGAAACCCCATTCACCGACAACGGTTTTGAATACCAAGTCCTTGAGGTTAGCAACTGTCTACGAGCGGGTAAACTCGAAAGTGATGTGATGCCGTTAGATGAATCTCTATCTATTATCCAAACTATGGATGTTGCCAGAGCACAATGGGGATTGGAGTATCTTCCGTCCGGCTCTGCTTATGATCCGACCTTGTGGAAAATATAATATGTCTAAAACGCTGAAAGAAAAATTTTTGGATTTCTGAATCCGGAGGATTAAATGAACACAAACCACACGCAGACAATTGCTACCACAGAAGCGTTGAAAACCGCTGTTTTAGATGCAGTTGAGACACAAAGTATCACAGATATTCACACACATCTCTTTAGTCCGCCCTTTGGTGAGCTGTTACTGTGGGGTATAGATGAATTGCTGACGTATCACTACCTCATCGCTGAAGTCTTTCGTAAATCGGATGTCTCGTACGATCAATTTTGGGCGATGACAAAGGTAGAGCAGGCTGACCTCATCTGGCAGACGCTTTTCATTGAGAACTCGCCGGTGAGTGAGGCGTGCCGCGGGGTTGTTACGACTTTAGATGCGTTAGGGTTGGATGTCGGCTCGCGCAATCTACAGGACTATCGCGACTACTTTGCGGGGACGACCGTTGAAGCATTTATTGACACGGTTTTTGAGGGCGCAAAAGTCTCTAAAGTGGTGATGACAAACGATCCGTTTGATTCAGCAGAGGCACCGGTGTGGCAATCTGGCGAAACAGGAGATGCCCGCTTTGAAGCGGCACTTCGGATGGATGTCCTCATCAATACCTATCAGGAAACTGGTTACGAACACCTCCGAGGTCTCGGCTATGATGTTGATCCAAATCTATCAACAGAAAAAACCTACAAGGAAGTTCGCCGGTTTTTGGAGACGTGGATTCAGCGGATGAACCCGAAGTACATGGCGGTTTCGCTCCCACCAGATTTTCAATATCCAGATGATGGTGTTTTGGGACGACTCTTTGACAACTGTATACTACCCATCTCCCGTGAATTCAATGTCCCGTTTGCGCTAATGATCGGTGTGAAACGCGCAGTTAACCCACAACTCCAGATGGCAGGTGACGGCAGTGGGAAGGCGGATCTGACGAGTCTGGAAACGTTGCTCCGTGAAAATCCTGACAACAAGTTTCTCGTTACGCTCTTGTCCCGCGAGAACCAGCATGAGTTATGCGTCATCGGACGGAAATTCAAGAACCTGATGATATTCGGGTGTTGGTGGTTTATGAACAATCCGAGTGTGATTGAGGAGATCACACGGGAACGGATTGAACTACTCGGTTTGAGCGTTATCCCGCAGCATTCGGATGCCCGAATTCTGGATCAGCTCGTTTATAAATGGAAGCACTCACGTCGGATTATTGCGGACGTTCTGGTAGAGAAATACCAGACGCTTCTTGATGTCGGATGGACACTTACCGCCTCAGAAATCAAACGGGATGTCAACAACCTATTCGGCGGCAACTTTGAAGAGTTCCTGAATGGAAACTAAGTCTGTTGTGTGAATTAACAGTGGCAGGGCGTATCTTCACACTTAGGACAGCCTTCGGCATAAATTTGCGCGGCATCCTCTAAAGAGATACCGAGCAGACTCGCTAATGTGGCGAGCCATGCAAACACATCGGCGAATTCTTCGCGCAGGCGTTCCGTGTCCTGTGGCTGTTTACGGATCTCTTTTGCTAATTCGCCGACCTCCTCAACGAACCATGTAAAGGTTAGTGGCACACCGCGCTCGGCATCACGCGTGTAATAGATATTTTCAATTTGCTTCTGAAACGCTTCAATTGTCATTTTTTTAATGTTCCTTGCGGTTCGGTTAGGTGGGCTTGCTGTTTCAAATACCTTTCCGTATATCCGTCCTCCAAATGTAAAGCTAAGACAAATTATGCCATTTAAGGCATAATTTCATTACGGACTACGTTTTTGATGGCACAACCTAAAAGGTTATGCTACGAGGGGACAAGTTTTTTTATCGAAAACCCGATTTTGACAACGGAAAAAATCGGAATAGAAACCCAATAGTTAAAAAACCCGTTTACAATCCACCGAAACAGATAATTCATGGGTGCCGCTCCCGAAGACGACCCCTTTCAATGGGGTTACATCTGCGTAGTCCCTGCCCCAAGCGACAGTGATGTGTTGATCGGCGGGCATCTGGTTGTTCGTTGGATCGAAATCTACCCAGCCGAGATGCGGGAGATAGACAGAAAACCATGCGTGGGATTCATCAGCACCCGATAACGGTTTTTTGCCAGGTAGTGGCTCTGTCTCAATATAGCCGCTGACGTAACGGGCGGCGAATCCTAAGGCGCGTAAGCAGCCAATGCCGAGATGCGCGAAGTCTTGACAGACCCCTCGACGGTATTTTAGCACATCTGCGAGTGGGGTCGCTATTGTTGTGAAATCAGGGTCATAGATGAAATCGGTGTAGAGGCGGGTGCTTAAATCTTCAACGGCTTCCAGTAACGGTCGTCCGCTGGTAAACGATTGCTCGGCATAAGCATGGAGTTCGGACATCGCTGGAATCATTGGCGAATTAAGAATGTACTGCCGTATCTCCAGAGTTTCTGGATCCCGATCCGTTTGAAGCTGCTGGCGAACATCTTCCCAAGCGAGGTGCTCAGCGAAATTCAGTTGCATCTCTCCACTTCTGACATCCACACGACTTGTGACTGTAACGGTGAGTTGATTGTGGGGCTGCTGGATTGTGAAATAGTAGACGGTGTTTCCAAAAAAATCCTGACGTTCTCGACACACCCTCGGTTCAGGTTCAACAGTGAATTGACTGTCCCTGCAATGCTGATACGCATAATTCCGTGGGGTCAAACGCGCTTCGTTATAACAGAGGTTCACAGGGTGGGTATAGCTGTATTCGGTCTTATGGATAATCTTATAGTTCATAGGTTATCAGTTGTTGTTAACTGTTGAGGTCTTTGAATATGGCTGAAATAGGTATGCGTCAGGACATCAGAAGTATCAACGAGTATCTGTGCGAGACGGACCATGAGTTTTTCTAATCCATTGCGTTGTGTTGTGTGCTCCGAACGCTCGGCGAGATCAAGGGTATTGGAAAGTTGGAGCTGCGTTAATGCCTCCAAAATGAGCTGTTCCTCTTCACTGAGCCGATACCCGAGTTTTTCTCTCGGAAGCACACGAATCTGTTCCTGAAGGCGTTTAAGTTGATAGAGGAGCGAACGCGGATTATCTTCATCAAGAAGTAGCAACTCAAGTACTGTCGGAAAGTGTAGGGCTGCACGGTAGCGACTACGATAGGTGATGAGACTTTCAGCAGCAGCGAGGACAGATTCAAGCAGCAGATCCTCGACCCATTCGTCTTGCACAGCGACAAGGCTTGAACGACACAGCACGATGAGAAGGAGGGCACGTTCGATACGCCGTCCCATATCCAAGCTAATCCAGCCGACCGTCTGCGTCATACTTTCGGCGTTAAGTCCACTCAACGCTGAGAGAAAAATCATGAGTTGATCGAGTGAAGCCAATTCCGCCTCTTGCAACACGAGATCTGTCAGTATCTGTTTGCCTGTATCTCCATCTTCAGGGACGCTTTTTTCGAGCGTAGCGCATAGATTTTCGATATTATTCATTACACGCCAAGTGTCCGTGGACCAGCGATCCCGGACAGCGTACGCAGCACTAACGAGTGCTTGAAGCGTTGACACTAAACTACCGTTGTTTTCTGTGTCGAGCATGATTGAGAGGAGTTCGTTTTCTAACGATTGTTCCCCTTTATTTGCAAAACCTGGGTGTGACGAGGTCAAGCCAGTCAGGGAGCGGAGCATACTGCGGAGATAAGTGAGTTCAGATACTTCCCTCGCTTCCCCGCCAAGGGTCTCAGTGAAGAGCGTAGAAGGGGATATCTGTCCTAAGCGCGATGTCTCTAAGCCCATCTTGCCCATCTTGGCTTTATCCATCATAATTCGGAGCAGTCTTGCTTGTCCCTCTGCGCGTTCCGCATAGCGTCCGACCCAAAATAGGTTTTCAGCTGCCCGGCTTGACAAACCTTCTGAGGCACCAGCAGTTTGTATGCGTCCGGTTCGTTGTTGCCATAAACTGATATGCGGTTCCGGTTCGGGCGCGAGGATCCATGTGTCCTTACTAACGCCACCACCTTGGATTGAGACTGTCAATTCGCCTTTTGCGCCTTCACAACGGGTCAATCCGCCTGGCATCACGGCATACCCATTTTTTTCTGCAAATAAGAAGGCTCGCAGAGTCGCGCGGCGCGGCTTTAGTTTCCCATCAATGAGTGAAGGTGTTGTGGAGAAGCGAATATATTCCTGCCCGACATAGAGGTGTGGCTCAGCATTGATCTGCGCGCGGAGTGTGTCGAGTTCAGCACGGCTGAGTTCACTGCCAAATAAGGGTCGTCCGCCGGGTTGACGATAAGTGGGTTTGATAACTAACTGCTTAAGATTTGCCAGTACATAGTCTCGCTGTTTGGGTTCCCCGCACCACCACGTTGCGACAGAAGGAAGACGAAGGTCTTCGCCTATTAAATGTTTTGCAATATTCGGTAGGAACGGCATCAGGCTTGGGTTTTCCATGACACCGCTGCCCGGCGGGTTTACTACCGTTACGTTTCCTTGTCGAATCACTTCCAGCAAGCCTGCGACCCCAAGTCGAGAGTCTTGTCGGAGTTCCAACGGATCACAGAAAATGTCATCGACTCGACGAAGAATAATATCAACCGGACGTAAGCCTCCAAGCGATTTTAACCAGACACGCCCGTCCCATACTGTCAGATCGTCGCCTTGTGCCAAGGTGTAACCGAGGTAATTTGCGATATAGGCGTGCTCGAAGTAGGTTTCATTAAGCGGACCAGGCGTTAGCACAACGACATGTGGGTTGTCTTTTTGATGTGGGGCAATACGGGTGGCACTTTCAAGTTGTCCAAGTTGATATTGTAGGTCTAAAACCCTGTTCTGTAAGGCGCGAAAGAAAAAGGAGAGTCGATGAACACCGATTTCGCCAAAGAGATTGGGCAATGCGCGCGCAAGAGCAGTGCGATTTTCGAGGGCATAACCCGCGCCTGATGGTGCCTGTGTCCGGTCACCGAGGACCCACACTCTACCGTCCGATCCTCGCGCTAAATCGGCGGCATAGTTCAAGAGGAACGGGAATCCAGATGGGATAAGTCCGACACAGGCTCGCAAAAATCCGGCGTGCGCATAAACCGCTTCTGGTGGTATCAACCCGTCTTTGATTAAACGTCGTTCTCCATAGAGATCCGTCAAAATTAGGTTTAGCAGTTCTGCACGCTGCGTAAGCCCAGCCGAGATAGTGTCCCAATCTGTGTTTGAGATAATCAGCGGGATGGGGTCCAATTCCCAGGGTCGATGTCCTTGCTGTTCCCCATGTACGACATAGGTGACACCGTTCTCACGCAGCAGACGTTGGACCTCCTTGTGCCGAGATTCCATCTCTGCGAGCCCGAGCGTGTCCAAGGCTTGCATGAAGCCGTGCCAGTGCGGATTGATTTGCCTATCCCGACTTAGCATTTCATCAATCTGTTCATCGTGAGACAAATCAGCAGATTTAGCGGCGTGATAACTATCACCAATTGCATTCCAATTTTTTAGATCTGCTCGTTGCATCTCTTATCTATACCTAATTGGTTCCCAGTTTTCAGTTGTCAGAAAGACAGCCATCAGTAAAGATGTATTGGTACATCTAACCTATCTTACCGATTGCTTAAATTCGGCGGAGATCCAAAGTATACGGATACTCGGTATTTGTCTCTTCTGGTGGCACATCTATAGGCCCGGGTGATGCGCCTTCAGCGAGAAAATGCCCTGTCGTAGGTGCCGCAGGTTGGGATTGAATGACCCCCGGCGTATGCCCATCAGCCCCGAACCGACTTGTACGGCGTGCTTCTGCTTCGTAAGCATTAACTGGAAACGTATCGTAATGTCTCCCACCCGGATGAGAGACGTGATAGGTGCAACCGCCAATTGCCCGTGTATTCCATGTGTCAATGATGTCAAATACGAGTGGAGAGTGTACACCGATAGTCGGATGCAATGCGGATGGCGGTTGCCACGCGCGATAACGCACCCCACCGACGTATTCTCCGTGTGTCCCTGTATTGTGGAGAATCAATTGCCGCCCGTTGCATGTAACGATGTATCGAGCGTCTGTCAATCCACTCACCTTCACTTGTAGTCGTTCAACAGAAGAATCAACAAAACGTGAGGTCCCCGCGCGCGTTATCTCCTCACCTAACACGTGCCACGGCTCAATTGCCATCCGCAATTCGAGTTCAATATCTTGTATGTTAACAGTCCCTAATTTGGGGAAACGGAATTCAAAAAAAGGTTCAAGCCATGCCATCTCAAACGGGTAACCAGTTTCTTGAAGTTCAGTAACAACCTCCTGTATATCAGCCTGAACATAGTGATGCAGCATGAACCGATCATGTAATTCTGTTCCCCAGCGCACGAGTCTACCTTTGTAAGGCGTATTCCAAAATTTAGCGACTAAAGCACGGATTAGGAGCATCTGGACAATGCTCATCTGCGGATGTGGCGGCATCTCAAAGGCTCGCATCTCCAGTAGTCCGAGCCGCCCGCTTGCTGAGTCGGGGGAGTAGAGTTTGTCGATGCAAAACTCTGCGCGATGCGTATTACCTGTGAGATCCACCAGCAAGTGCCGCAGGAGCCGGTCAATCAACCAAGGTTCCACATCTTCTGTATCGTTATCAGGGATCTGCCCGAAAGCGACCTCCAGTTCATAGAGTTGTTCATCGCGTCCTTCGTCTACACGCGGTGCCTGACTCGTCGGACCGATAAAGGCACCAGAAAAGAGATACGATAAGCCGGGGTGGTGCTGCCAATAGGTAATGAGACTGCGTAGGAGGTGGGGCTGCCGTAACAGCGGACTATCAGCAGGCGTCCGCCCACCGATAATAACGTGATTACCACCCCCCGTCCCTGTGTGTCTACCGTCTAACATAAATTTTTCGGCACTCAATCCAGCTAACCGTGCTTGCGCGTAGAGCGTCGTAGTGTTATGAACCAACTCATCCCAGTTTGCTGCGGGGTGGATGTTTACCTCAATCACACCGGGATCGGGAGTCACGTTCAACGATTGAATGCGCCAATCGTGCGGAACTTCATACCCCTCAAGGATCACTGGCATTTCTAAAGCCTGCGCGGTTGCTTCAACTGCTTTAAGGAGCAAAAAGTAGTGCTCAAGATGCGTTAGGGGTGGTATAAAGATGTACAATCTGCCCTCACGGGGTTCAACACAGAGTGCCGTTTGAAAAACCATTTGTTCTTCTGCGTTTTCTGTAGCTGGTGTACCATCTCTATGTTTTGGTGTAGACGCGTTTTGCGAGTTTGTTTGTACTGCTGCGTCTAAATTTTCCTCGCGCGGCTCAAGCGGGTCACGTTCGTAACCTGTTTCGTGCTCTTCAGGTGGCACCCATTGCATAGACTCCAGCGGCAGACGAAATCCTATCGGTGAATCGCCGGGGATTAAGAGCATACGTCCATCCCGGAAATTCCACTCACAACTCTCCCATACATCATCTACGCGGCTCCAGCGTAGGGGTAGCGCGTAGCCGACTGGTGATCCGAGAGTCTCTGTTTGTAGCAGCTGCGCGAGTCGCTGGCGTTCGGATGCTTCCTTGAAGTCAAAGTCGAGCGGATCGATATTGACAGGTAGCCTATCTTCCGTCCAAAGAAAATAAAGTGCGTCTTCGTAAGCCGGTACGACCTGATGTGTCGCGATGTTCAACCCTTCCGTGAGGCGATCCATAAACCGTTTAGCCGCTTCAACGCCGAAACCGTAATCTTTGTCAGGTTCAGCGAAGAGTTTATCGTTCTGCCAGACGGGCACCCCATCTTTACGCCAAAAGCAGCCGAACTTCCAGCGCGGTAGTGGTTCACCGGGGTACCATTTTCCTTGTCCGTAATAGAACGCGCCGCCGGGTCCGAAACTGTCCCGCAAACGCCGCAGAAGTCCTGCTGCTAACTCCCTTTTTTTCGGACTGTCCGCTTCTGTGTCCCATTCCGGACTGTCTGTATCGTCAATTGATACAAAAGTCGGTTCGCCACCCATTGTCAACCGAATGTCGTTTTGAATTATGTCTTGGTCAACCTGCTGACCGAGGGCGTTAATATCCGCCCACTGTGTTTCCGTATAAGGTTTCGTTACGCGCGGGTCTTCGTGGATACGCCGAACGGTATTGCTATAAGTAAATTCTGTTTCGCACGGATCCGTGTAACCGCTGACGGGTGCCGCACTCACAGGGTCGGGTACGCATGCCAAAGGAATATGTCCTTCACCCGCAAATAAGCCGGATGTTGGGTCCAAACCTATCCACCCTGCACCGGGTGCGTAGACTTCGCACCACGCGTGCAAGTCGGTGAAGTCTTGTGCAGGACCAGCGGGTCCGTCTACCGGCTTCTGATCAGCGACGAGTTGCACAAGGTAACCAGAGACGAATCGGGCAGCTAAGCCGAGGTGTCGGAAAATCTGAACGAGCAACCATCCTGTGTCCCGGCATGAACCGATCCGCTTTTCTAAAGTCTCTTCGCAGGACTGCACACCCGGTTCCATCCGAATCGTGTATTTTATATTTTCCAATAAGGCTCTATTGACATCAACAAGGAAGTCGATGAGTTTCTTCTGCGTCCGGGGCATGTCTGCTAACCATGCTGTCAGCAATCGACCATTCTCTTTCACTTCAAGGAAGGGCGTTAATTCTTTTTTCAGCTGCGCTTCGTAAGAAAATGGATAGTGTTCAGCACTCGCTTCAAGGAAAAAGTCGAACGGGTTAATAACGGTCATATCTGCGACAAGATCTACTTCAAAAGAGAGGGCGCGTGTGGGTTCTTGGAAAATGACACGCGCTTGATAGTTGCCGAATGGATCTTGCTGCCAATTGATAAAGTGGTTTTCGGGATCAATTTTAAACGAATACGCTTCAATCGGTGTTCGACAGTGGACGGCGGGTCTCAATCGAAAAACGTGTGGCGACAAGTTGACGAACCGGTCATATTGGTAAAGGGATTTATGATTGATTGCTACACGAATTGCCATTTTTTTAAGTATTGGGTTTCTGATTCGATTTGTCCCCGTTTTCCAGTAACGGGTGGGGCCCCTGTCAAAATCGGGTTCTTGTAAAATTACACAATTTCTGATTTTTTTAACGGATATACAATAGCACAACCTAC
>VXXH01000341.1 GCA_009835515.1 Candidatus Poribacteria bacterium | reverse complement strand
GTATCGATCGGTGTGTAACTGCTTAACCATCAATGTAAGTTTGACATAAACATCTACCGAAAATCTGCAAAATAACCGTAACTTTTTAGAATATACCGCGATTAGCAAGAAACAGGTTTCAACAGACCCTTCTAATGGCACGTACGATTGCCCAATTGCACCATTTCGTGCTATTGGATACGGCGTTTGCCCTATTTTGTGCAGTTATCTTTGGACATTTCACGAAGGATAAGGCAGCGTGGTATTATCCAGACTGGCACCTAATTTGCTTATAACTAACGTCAAACGAAAGGAGTCGTCCAATGGAAACCAAAGAAAAATATCGTGTTGCGCCGCCTGGATTTACATCGGAACAGTGGAAAACCTTTAACGAAGACGGCATCATCTTCATTGAGGATGCAATCTCCGATGAAGATATCCAGACCTATATTGACGCGATAGACCGTGTCGCCACTAATAATCCGAAATATACCCCAGGCGGTTATCTCGGCATGCAGAACATTGTCGAACGAGATCCTGTGTTCGCGGGGCTTATTGATCATGAACGCCATGTCGGTTATGCGTACGACCTGTTCGGGGAGCTTCTCAAACTCCACATAAGCCAGTTTTTCCTGCGTCCACCAGGAGGGAAACAGTATAATCAGTGGCACCCGGATGGTGCGCGGGCACTCCCTTATGGTGTCTTTTCACCCAAATTACCGTTGCAAATCAAAATCGGGTACTGGTTGACTGATCTGCCGAGAGAAAAGATGGGTAACCTCGTTGTCCTACCCGGGAGCCACCGTCAGCAATACATGGACGGCTACGACACCCACGAGAGTATTCCTGGGGAAATGGTTGTCTGCCCGCGTAAAGGCACAATGACGGTGATGCATTCGAGCATTTGGCATCGCGTTGAACCCAACGAGAGCGATGTGGTGCGTTACAATATCTTCGCTGCCTATTGTCCGTCATGGCTTACGCCTGCTGACCGTTTCCACTCCTCACCGGAGTGGTTAGAGACACTCAATCGCGAACAGCGTATTATTATGCGGAGTTATAGCAACGCGTACCACAACGCCAAACCGCCCGCGTCTGATTTTCCGCTCTTCCTTGAACGCGAGACAGGGGTTGAGGCGGATGAGGATGCGTATCTGGAACACGTTAAATTGCATCGCCGCAAACGGCAGACAATGCCCGAAAGGCTTGCCGCGTTGTAAAAACGGCATTTTTTACCCTTAATTAGCAGCAAGCAATGGACAGGCATATCAAAAACCGTTTTTTGACAACAAAAAAAACGATCGAAAACCCAATAGTTAAAAGATTATGAAGACCTTATTCCTTAAAGACATGCGTTATCGTCAAGCAAGAGTAGTGCTAACGGCACTCGGCATCACCGTGCTGGTTTCGCTGATTTTGCTGTTAGGTGGTATCATGAACGGGATGCGTATCCAAGCGCGGCAGTATGTCGAATCCACCGGTGCGGATGTCTGGATTTCTGCTGAAGGTTCTGGTGGCGCGTTTATTGGGTTCTCTATGGTCGTTGAGGAATACATGGCATTTCTGAATTCGGCACAAGGTTTAACCCCGGATTCAGCATCTCCCTTGGTTTTTGCGCAAGCACGTCCAACCGTCCGTGGAAAATCCACTAAGGCTATTGTCGTCGGCTATAAATTAGGGCAACTTGGCGGCCCCAAGAGTGTTGTTGACGGAAAAATGTTTACCCCAAGCAATTTTGAGGACTACAGACCGGAAGACCCGGTCCCGTATGAGGTGGTTGTTGACGAAAAGATGGGATTGGAAATCGGAGAGCAGATTACCCTTGGCAACGAAAAGGTACGGGTCGTCGGGAAAGCGAAAAGCCTGATGTTTGTTTTAGATACGCCGTTGCTCTTTATGGATGTCCGCATTGCCCAGAAGATTCTACTCGGCAACACGCCACATGTCAATATGATGATTGCCAAAACCAGCGAAAATGAGCAACCTGTGCAGGCTGCTGCCGGTTTAGACGCTTTAGAAACTATTGAGGCGCGCACCTTAAAACAGACACTCGGGGACATTATTGCCTACTATGTTGACGAGCCGATGAAGGCGGTGCAATTCCTACGAGTGATGTTGTGGTTAGCAGCCGGTATTCTCGTCGGCATGATTACTTATGTGACAATGCTTGAAAAGACGCAGGAAATCGGGGTCTTAAAGGCTATCGGTGCCGCAAACAGTTATGTGATGGGACTATTGCTGAAACAGGTCGTTTTGATCTCTGGTGTTGGTGTGGTACTTGGGCTTATTTTGGCTTACATCTTTGCGGCGGCGGCACCTATCTTCGTTGCGATCCATCTCGTTGAATCGGTTATCGTTGCGTGTATCAGTTTCGTTGTCTGTTGTGGTAGCGGTTATTTGGCAGCGCGCAAAGCAATTACAGTAGATCCGATGATAGCGTTCCGGGGGGAAATATAGATGGCAGCCATAGTAGAAGGTACTGGTTTAACCAAACGCTTTGGCACAGGCGACGCAACTGTTCTCGCTGTTGACGCAATCGATGTTCGAATTGAAGAGAGCGAATTGGTAATGATTATGGGGGACAGCGGATGCGGGAAGACGACACTCATCAGTCTCCTCGGTTGCATCTTAACGCCAGACGATGGGGAACTCCGAATTGATGGCGAACCGATTGATCCGGTGTCCGAAGACCTGAGCGTCATCCGCCGCGAGAAGATCGGATTTGTTTTTCAACTGTTTCATCTATTACCCTACCTCACCGCCCTTGAAAACGTCATGGTCGCTATGGACATCGCCAGCACAAAAACCGATGAAGCCGAAAGCCGTGCGACGGAACTCCTCACACAAGTCGGTTTAGCCGATAGACTTCACCATCGTCCTGCCCAGCTATCGGGTGGCGAAAAACAGCGCGTCTCTTTTGCACGTGCGCTCGCCAACCGCCCGAAAATCATCTTTGCCGATGAACCTACTGCCAACTTAGACAGTCGCCAAAGCGACAACTTGATGAGCTTGATTCAAGAACTACGCCGGGAATACCAAACTACTATCGCGATTGTGACACACCATGAAGGCTTAAAAGAAAATGCCGATCGCGTTATCCAGATGAAAGATGGAAGGATTGTTACTACATGAACAGAGATACGGTTCTTACACACTATAGAAGGGTAGTCCTTGCTTCAACAATTGGGATATTATTTTTATTCCTCACCCTACCAACGCCTACACCTGCCGAAGAAGATCCTGGCTTAACCGCGTTGCAACAACCCGACTTCCTGACAAGTGGGTTATACGGGGGCGGTCTGACTTTCATTGGCACAAGCCCGTATATTCAGCTGCAAGCACAACCCGATATTCCACTCGGAAAAATCAGGATCGGATTAGACTTAGTTGTACTCTATAACCCTTACGCAACAGACACCGGTACGCAATTCCTCGCCGAAGACGGTGAGTCCTGGGATAGTCCAAGCACATGGCTAAGACTCATCCGTTACGTCAGTTACGCAGAACCTTACGACCCGTTTTACTTCCGTCTTGGGGAATTGGATTATTTAACAATTGGACACGGTTCAATTATGTCCGGCTATTCTAATTACGACCGGCGTGGATTACGCGTAAATCTCAGGAAATCCAATAACCGATACGGCGTTGAAACGATGATGAATGATCTTGGGAATCCCATGATCTTCGGCGGGCGCCTGTTTTATCGACCGTTTCTACGTCCGAAAAATAATAACTTTCTCACACGGTTTGAACTTGGTGGCACCTATCTCACCGATATCAATCCAAATCCGCAAGAGGTTGCGGAAGACCCGTTGACTGCCTTGGGTGTGGATGTAGGATTTCCGATTATTGAGAGAAGCACGTTTCGGTTTGATCTCTATAATGATTTTGCCGTGCTCAACACTTTACCCAAAGAACCGGAGGATATATCCGAAGAACCTGAAGAAGAACAGTTAGAAACTGAATCGACTGAGCAGGAACCCACAAGACGATTAGAAAGTGCCCCGATAGGTGGAGAAGAAGCCTCAGCAACAACAGATTTCGCGTGGGGCAACGCCGTTGGTGTTGGACTTACTTTTACTAAAGCCATCTTCAAACTTGAGTACCGCGTCCTTGGCGAAGGATATATCCCTTCTGTCTTTGATTATACGTATGAGTCAGCAAAATCGCTTGCACCCGAGCCGGATATGCCCGATTTTCTGGAATTTGAAACCAGCCAGGAACAGATACGCGGTTTCTTTTCGCAATTTATCTGGAAGCCAGGACCACACTTCCACTTCTTTGGGACATTTGAAGATTATAACAATAGTTCACCCAAACTTTATATCGTGGTGTCAGAATCGGGGTTAGTGCCGCGGCTTAGGGTACGGGTGCTCTATACAAAACGTGACATCGGCGAGGGAGATGAGACGAATTTCTTCGCAGATCTGTTTGATCTCAATGAAAAGTCGGCATTCCGTTTAGAGATTGGCTATGCAATTTATCCGCCGGTTGAAACTATTATTACCCGTGAGTACCGGTTCCGCCGTGTCGAAACAGCCGACGGAATCTCACAGTTTGAACCGATTCACAAAACTTCGTTCATGGTAGGCATCCGTACGGATTTTTAGTGCTATCCCAAGAAATAGGAGACACATCAATCCGTGTTGTCTCCTATTTCCGCTTCAATGAGGTCTGCTAAGCGTTTACCTCTCGCTTTAACCGAAATAACCCTGCCCTCTCGATCAATCAGAAATTGTGCAGGAATACCGCGAACACCATATTTTTTAACTAAAGGATTCTCCCATCCCTTCTCATCAAAAACTTGTCGCCACGGCAACTGGTTTTCTTTGATAAACTTGCGCAACGCGGTCTCGTCGCTGTCAAGACTGATTCCGATGACCTCAAAACCTCTGTTATGGTATTCCTCGTAGACCTCTTTGATATTCGGTAGCTCGGCGATACACGGACCACACCACGTCGCCCAGAAATCAAGCAAGACAAGTTTGCCACGGTAGTCTGCAAGCCAAACAGGTTTTCCATCCAAGTCAACAACCGGCGAAAACTCAGGTAACACCTGCCCTTCCCAAGCAAGAGTCGGGTCTGTTTTCACTCGATATTCACGGGCTAAATCAGAGTTCCCCAATTTGCCATGGATATTAGCCAATGAACTCAAAGCAGTTCTATCGTTTGGATTTTGTTTCAACCGTTCCTCGTAATACGGTTGTATCTTCTGGAAAACTGCTTGTGCCGCTTCAATATCTCCCATTGCTTCATGAATATGGGCGATTATATTAAAGACACCTGAGTCAGGAGTTTGGAGCAACTCATTCTCGAATACCACAAGAATTGCGTTTAGGACTGCTTCCCACCGATTAACCACCGGATGTCTCTTATTAATCCGCAAGTAATTCTGAACCGGTGTAGCATCGACCTCAGTGGTATAAAGCCGCATCGTCCACAGATATGAGACCTTATGATTACCGCCCCTTAACCGTTCAAGCATTCTTTCAAGCGCGACGAGTGCTTCTTCCTGCATCTGATCTCCGAGCCGTGTGCATGCTGCATAAGCGAAAAAACAAATTTCAATATCATTCGGTGCTAACACCATTGTTTTTTCCAAAAGCGGATACTTTTCAGAAGAAATTCGCGTATTTACTTTGTGAAACGCTTCAATTGCCAAAAACTTCGCCGCTGCGCCGTTGTTAGGATCCGCCGCCAGAACATTTTCAGCGTGTGATTTGATTGCCCGTAGCATCTCTTCAGGAAAGCGGTGAACGTAACTCGGCAGGCGTTCTGGCAGCGATGTTAACCCATCAGAAACGCCAGCGTCGATTTTTGCTTTGAAATAGTCGATTAGTTTCTCTTGAACCTCCGACTCAACCTCCCAATGCGGATCAGCAAGTCCGTTCCTTTCAAGTGTACTGAGGTAGGCATCCCAAGCATCTACAGAATCCTGTTTCAAGGATTTACCCAAACCCTCTTCCAATTCAGAAAATGCTCTGTTTTGGACAATTGGTATTAAGCAAAATACAAAGACTAAAATCACCGGATATACACGGGTTTTCTTCACGATTTCACCTCAATTTTGATCTCCTCGTCCTCAACAATCAATGGATAAGTCCTGATGCGGAGGCGGGGATCGGTTTGGCATTCTCCAGTTTCTGTATTATAGGCATAGCCGTGGACAGGACATACAGCAATACCGTTCCGAATCCTACCTCTACCGAGTGAACCCATGGCGTGTGGACAGGTGTTGTCTACAGCACAGAATTCGCCGTTCTCATTGAAAATAGCGACCCGTTTTCCGTTAACAGTAAACGCTTTTCCGCGACCTTCTCGTATTGCTTTGGTTTTCGTAACTGTTGTGTAATCAGACATTTTTTACTCCTTGACACCTCCTAAAGTGATTCCTTGCACAAATTCACGCTGCATCGCGAGGAAAAGAATAACAATCGGCATTAACGATAGCAGTGTACCCGCCATCAGCATACCGTAATCTTGACGATAGATGCCGACGAGATTCGCTAAACCAATCGGCAGTGTATATTTCGCCTCATCGCGTAGAATGATGAGGGGCCAGAGATAACCGTTCCATGAACCTAAAAACGAATAAATCGTCAGCGCACCGAGTGCCGGTTTGATGATAGGGAGCACAACCCGATAGTAGATACCGAACTCCGAGCAACCATCAATACGCGCCGCATCAAGCAGTTCTGACGGAATTGTGACGATAAATTGACGCATCAAAAATACACCGAACGCGCCAACCGAAAATGGGATGATAATCGCTTTATAACTATTGAGCCATCCGATGTCGTACATCAGTCCAAACAGAGGCACAAGCAATACCTGAAAAGGCACCATCATGGAAGCGAGGAGAATACCGAACAGAATTTTCTGACCACGGAATTGATACTTCGCAAACGCATAACCGCCGAGAGAGCAGAAAAACAGCGTAAGAAGCGTTGACGCGGTGGCGATGAAAATACTGTTGATAAAGTAGCGGTTATAGGGGACTGTCTTCCACAGATTCCGATAGTTTGAAGTTAACTTATCCCAGACGATTGACACGTAAGACGGTTGATGAATTGTTAATTGAAGAGACAATTGCGGTTCTGTTCCGATCTCTACCGGAGGCTGGACTGCGTCATCCGTTTTCACTTGCTGCATCGTAATGTGCGCTGATTCCAATTCACCAGGGATGCCGTGCAGTCGCCAGACCGCGTCTTGCCACAACGCACTCTCCAAAACGAAAGGTCGTGTTGATTGATATGTAATTCTATTGGTATTGTCCGTAGCCTCTCCAGATTGCAGAACAGACACGGTTAAGAAGAGTCGGTGGTATGAAGCATCTCCGCGGACAGGCAATGTGAGTCGCCGAATCCGCTCAATTGGGACAGGGGAAGGAACAGCAGCCGTTATATGAAGCGTGTCGCTGTTTTGAAAATTGTAGGATAGACTCGCAACAGTCTGCGTATCTTCGGATGGATGGATGCGTGTACTTGTCTCTGATGCTGTTTCCCATTTCACGGTTTCAATTGGTGTGCGATTGAAGTCAATATCTTCTATCTGGAGTGTTCCAATGCCAACTTCACGGTACACAGATCCCCAGATCGTGTCAACGATTTCTGGAATAACTGCGTCCTGCACCGCAGTAGCGACGGATTCTGTTGTTTCATGCCATATCTCGTCTGGCAAAGTCGTTACCAGCTGTTGCCATAAGCCTTCTATTATTTCCGTCTGTAATTGCTCGGATGGGACGTAATTGGAAAATTGAGTGTTTGCTGCGATGTGTCCTTGCGCCTTCGTCCAGATTGCTTGTGTAAGTTCAGGCTGTAGTTCATCCCATTTTGTTTTATCTACGGTCATCGGTTTCTCAATCTTTGGATATGCATCTTCAATAATATAAGGCGATGATGTAACACGTGGGGGGAAGCTGGGAAACCACTGTATAGGAACGGCAAAAATCTCATTTGCGGTTTTAAAAGAGGAAGTCAACAGCCATAGCAGAGGTATCATCGTGCAGAAAGCTGCAGCCACTAAAAGGAGGTAACCGGTACCTCTAAAGATTTTTGTTTCAACACGTTGATCTTTCCTACTCTGGTTCATCCTGTAATCCTAACTCGGAGAGTTCTACGGCGCGTGCTCGTTGGATATCATCTTGATATTTGAAAACACACCCAAGCGTCTCAGCAACGACATCCGCATCCAGTTGCCCTTTACCGAGTGCGATGAGTGCCAGTGCCCAATCCAGTGTTTCAGCGACTCCCGGTTTTTTATAGTAGTCTCCCTGCCGCCAGAGTTGCATTATCTGGCATAACTGCTGTGCGAGGTGTTCATCAATCTGTGGTAGTTTCGTCTGCACAATCGCTAATTCCTTTTCAATGGTAGGGTAGTCAATCCACTGATAGAGACAACGCCGTTTGAGTGCCTCATGAACCTCTCGCGTTCGATTTGAAGTCAGCACCACGTATGGAATATGTTTTGCTTGGATCGTCCCGATTTCGGGAATCGTGATCTGGAAATCGGATAGAATTTCGAGCAGAAACGCCTCGAATTCGCTATCGCTTCGGTCAACTTCGTCAATGAGGAGGACGGGTGGCACATCGCCATCGCTCTGGATAGCCTCCAACAACGGACGTTTCAATAGAAAGTCCTCGCTGAAGAGATCTGTCCCGATATCTTCTTTGTCGCGACCGCGTGCTTCATCAATCCGAAGTTGCAAAATCTGTCGCGTATAGTTCCATTCGTACAATGCGCTGTTTGCGTCTAAACCCTCGTAGCACTGCAATCGGATGAGCTTCGCACCTGTAGCATCCGCAAGCACTTTAGCGACTTCTGTTTTGCCGACACCCGGTTCGCCTTCAAGAAAAATAGGCTTTTTGAGGTGATGCGCGAGATAGAGCGTTGTCGCTAACCCCTTATCTGCGATGTACGCGTGTTTCTCACAAGCGTTTTGAACATTTTCGATGGATGTAAACATTGTGTAAAATGTAAAATAAACTCCGTTTGATATTGACAAATTTTGAAGGTATTATACCGAACTTACGTTATTCAAACAGGTGTCCCACCGGACAGGCGAACCCTGGCACGATATTCTCAACTGTTAACGTGGCTTCGTGCGTAAGTATCTCAATGTCGCTTTCAGAACGATATACTGTCACCGTTTTGGCAACAGGGTCAAGGACCCAGACGAGATGGGTGCCAGCGTTCAGATAGTCGAACGCCTTGCGGACAATACGATAGTGGACATCTGTCGGAGAGATTACTTCAATCGCCAGATCGGGCGGGATCGGGAACGCTTTATCTTCATCAACATCGAGGCGGGCGGTTGAAACGAAAGCCACGTCCGGCTTCATCATGCGGTCGCCAACCTGAAATATCGTTTCTGCGGTATACAATTCCCCCAACCCATTTTCGTAGACATGTGAGGACAGGTGCCAGATAACCTTTGCGCTGATCTTACCGTGTCTTCTCGTCGCTGGTGACATCGGTATTAATTCTCCTGTCGCGTATTCATAGCCTGGGACATCGTTCTCAAGAAATTCTTCCGCTGTCATCGTCGTGGGAATCGGCAGGTGCCTTTCGGGCGGTGACTTCAGGACTAATTTGCCGTCAGTGTATTCATAGCCTGGGACATCGTTCTCAAGAAATTCTTCCAATGTCGCGGTGGTCGGTATTGATTCGGGAATTTCTGGTGCGTCTTTGCGAGGCTCTTTCATTTTTCTTTCTCCCTCGTGTATTTACGTGGCAACCTTTCAATTTTCCTGCAGGGCGCGTTCATAATCTTCGCGGTAATCAATATCCCGTAGCACACTATCTGTATCTACGGTAACATAATGAATATCGTCACCATACTTTTTAAAAAGCGTTCGCACGCCGCCACTTTCTGGAGTTAGTCCCAGAATATCGCGGGCATATTTCTGGTTAAAGATGACCGGATGACCGCGCTTATAATTATAACTCGGTAAGGTGATTCCCTTCTCTGTTTGCCGATATGCATCAACAACTTGATCAATCAGGATAGATGTGATAAAGGGTTGGTCTACGAGCAGCAGGGCAAATGCATCGCTTGATTCAAGTGCCCGTACGCCTATTTGGGCGGAGGTTAACATACCCTCGCGATAATCAGGGTTAAAAACAGTATTGATCGGACGTGTCCCTAATTGTTCTTGAACCTCTGATGCGCGATGCCCCACGACAACGATCACTTCATTGAACTTGGCACCGAGCATATTGTCCACTACGGTTTCAACAATAGTGCTTTCCCCAAAAGGGAGCAGCTGCTTCGGTTCCCCCATCCGAGTGGAGAGTCCTGCAGCAAGGAGTATTCCAGATATGAACGGGAACGACGTACGCGTCATGGTTTAATACCGAATGCCGAAAGTCTTATATTCCCCTGTGAAGGGACGCTCGTCAACGTCAAGAGAATCTACTCTGGCAAAGCGCGGCCCCTTCTTTAATAAAGCGACTAACGCATCTAACTTCGACTTATCACCCTCTGCGATGACTTCAACCTTACCGTTGGGTAGATTCTTAGCATAGCCGTTGATACCGAGTTGCTTAGCATTCATCTGTGTGAAATTGCGGAATCCCACGCCTTGGACCTTCCCACTGATTAGCACAAACAGTCGCATTTTCCGGTTAACCTCAATTGTGAGTGTGACAGGTGTCCCAAGTTTTGGCAGCAAGGCATCGTTCTTTTTATAGATGTTTTCCTCTTCCGATTCGAGAAGCGGATTTTGGAAGAGCGCGCTCGCATCAAACCGCTTTAAGGCGACAAGGTCATTACTCATAAATGCTTGCGGTATCATCGCATCCTCGTCATCACTATCCAAGTCTGCGACTACGCGCGAACCGGAATAGATCCAAGCGACCTGTTGCATCGGCTTTTGGGTTTTCACATTGAAAATTAAATCTTCGGCACGGACTTTTTTCGCTTTGTCACCGATCTTCCATTCAGCATAGATAAGAAACTCGGTCCCTTTTGCTGGTGTCGGTTCATCTTTTTCTTCATCATAGCCGGGAGGCGTACCTACCGCAACACCGAGTTTTTCAAGCGTATCGTAAATTTCTTTCGCTGTTGCATCAACGACGATAATGCTCTCATATTCCTTGCCGTTGCGTCCACAAACAAGGTATTCAACGGCTCCTTTCAAATGTGAATCGTATTCACCAAGAGCTTCAGAAATTTTGCCCTTTAAGACAAGCTTCTGCTCCTTCTCCTTAATTTCGAGATGCCCATCTGCCCATCCAATATTTGACAGTGTTATGAGAAACACACCGATACAGATTATCGTTCCTATTTGCCAAACGTTGATTTTTGCTTTTTTCATCAGATAACTCCTTTTTTAAACGTATAAGCTATCAGCCCCGGGATATTTGTGGAATGGGCAGAATTCGCAACTGCCATAAGAGCCTCTTAACTGATAACCGATAACTGATAACTGATAACCATTAAAAAGTATACCGCAATCCATTAAAAATTTCCACATCATGTTTACGAATACCGGTTGGTGGTTCATTATCGTATCGGAGATTTACACGGAGCGGAAACGCTAACTTCGTTGTGAGTCGAAATGTAAGGCTTCCCTGAAAAAGGATGCGATAGTCCTCAAAACGCCGTGTATGGACCTGATAATACCCAGTCGCGCTTGTTGTAATCCGTTCATCGAATTGTCCAGTCCAATTGACATAGTTCGTTGATCGAATGATACGGGTTGTAATCTCACCGTCATCTTTGTCATTAATACGCTCATGTTCCCACATCGCACCGATACCGAGATAGATATTAAATTTAGAACTTGACGGATGCAAGTCGAATCGAACTCCGCCACCTACCAAATTCCGATCGTTTAAGAGAATAGATTCGTTGAATTGTTTCTGAACGAAAGATTCAAAAAGGACATGCTGCGTCAGATTTCGGATAATTCGCGCATGTGCCATGCCTTTATTGATAAAAAAAGCACCGCTTTTTCGACCTTGCTGGAGACTCCCAAAAATAAAGCCGTGATACGTCTTTGACAGATAATCCAAGCGAAATCGGGTGCGTGCAGTCAGTAGA
>VXXH01000494.1 GCA_009835515.1 Candidatus Poribacteria bacterium | reverse complement strand
GATTTGTAGCGCACAAGACCTTGTCCTACACCTTTCCTTTGATGAATTAGATGGGAAAGTCGTAAAGGACCTATCCGAATTTGATAACGATGCGACCTTTAATAAAGGCAACCCCAAGTTGATTGAAGGTGTTTTTGGACAAGCAATGGCGTTTGACGGAAAAACCGCTGGCGAAATCGCTGACGATCCGAGTCTCGATATTGTTGATGCGATCACGATTGAGTTCTGGGCAATTGTTGAAGGTGGAGAGGCAATCCAGAGCGGTGTTGAGAAAGGCTCGGCTTGGGTCTCTGGTCTATATAACCTTGCAGCACTGTACAACGGCGGGACTATCCTTCAATTTTTCGACCTTCCAGAAGCGTGTAACGACGACAATATCGGGCCCACTATTCAGGACGGCAAATGGCATTTTCTCGCTGGAACTTGGGATGGTGATGACATCCTACTCTATATTGACGGCGAATTGGAAGCAGACATGCCTTGTAAAGGTGAATTAAAACCGAACGACGAGTCGCTCTATATCGGCGCACGCGGCGGAAGCCAGCGGTTCCTTACCGGTGCCCTCGACGAAATCAAAGTGTATAACTACGCCTTAACCAAAGAGGAGCTGCTCATAGATATGGCGGAGCCTGTCACGCTGGATGTTAATGCACAGGACAAATTGGCAACCGTCTGGGCACGCCTCAAAACCGACTAACCCATACAACAAAGGAAAGTTGATGCGAACAACTCGTTATCTTTTTGCACAACTGGCAAGTCAAAACTTGCTATACAAAAGTCCAACGTTTCTTCTTTTTCTATTAACCCTCACTATTGGCTGCGCGCTGCCCTTCGGTCAAAACCTAACATCTGAAGAGCAGGTCGCCGTCGTTACAACCGATAAAGGCATATTCGTAATTGAGTTCTATCCCGATGCCGCCCCCGTGGCAGTGGATAATTTCATCAAATTGATCAACCAGAAATTTTACGACGGCTTAACATTTCATCGCAGAGTTGACGAATTCGTCGTTCAAGGCGGGTGTCCGAACGGCGATGGAACAGGTGGCCCCGGTTGGAATATTGTTGACGAATACACGCATCCGAACCAGCGTCCACACCTTAGAGGTACAGTCGCCATGGCTCGGACATCCGCACCAAACTCATCCGGGAGCCAATTCTACATTTGCTTCAAACCCCAACCCTCTCTCGACGGCGATTACACCACTTTCGGCGGTGTAATTCAAGGCATGGATGTCGTTGATCGCTTAGCGGTAGGCGATGTCATGACAAAAATCCGATTGGAGGCGAAGTCAAAATATGTTCAGGCAACAGCAGAATAAGCAACACCGGCAGTTCGCATCTGCAGCACTTTTAGTCTTGGCAACGCTGTTTGCCACTTTCGTGCTGAGTTGTGCACAAGAGGAGAAGCAGGCCCCTGCCCCGCGGGCGCGTCGCGCGGGTACAGGTTCAACGATAACCTCGGCAAAACCACAGATTGATCCCGCAACAGCCATAGCTGTTATTGAAACGGCAAAAGGCAACATTGAGTTTGAATTTCTCGCAACCGAAGCCCCCGAAACTTCTAAGAATTTCATTAAAAACGCGCAGGTGATGTATTACAAAGGTGAAAAGTTTAATCGCGCAGAAGAACTTCTCATCCAAGCAGGTTCAAAACTTGCCGCCGGTGAAACAATTCCGATTGAGAACGGCGCGAAAGAGATGTCACGTGGCGTTGTCGCTATGGCAAAAGAAGAGGGCACGAGCGTTTCGTACGCATCTGAATTCTTTATCTGCCGAGATAGCACGATTCTGGATAGTGAATACACTATCTTCGGAAACGTTGTCAGTGGGATGGATGTCGTTGATAGTATAGTTGCAGACGATGTAATTACGAACATCACCATCCGAAACAAGGAATAGCAATTTTTTAAGTATTAGGTTTCCGCTCCGTTTTGTCCTGCTTCGCAGTGAGAACCCAAACGGGTTTTTGGTAATGGCAAGGCTACGGGGTCATAAGCATAATACTTCTTGAATGATGTAACGGTTGACGTAACGCCAATCGTTACATCTCATCTTACACGGAGGAATGTATGGCATTAACCGTTATCCGCACGGCTCGCCCAAGTCCGGCTTGGCAGGAGAGTTACGTGCGCGTGAAAAAAGGACAACGTCTCGTTATTGATGGAGAAGGGGCTTGGTCACCAGATTTGCAAAATCGTACCGGCTGGTGCGGTGCCGATGGCCTCCCGAAGACCCCAGGCTCCAACGATTATCTACTCCCCGGGACGAATATCGGTGCCCTCATCGCCAAGATCGGAAATACCGTTTTCGCTGTCGGTTCGCGCTACGACAATCCGGCTCCCGACGATGGCGTTATCTTTCTCGCCATGAACGAAAGTCCACACAACAATAATCAAGCAGGGAGTTTACTGGCACAAATCATTATCTTTGACGACAAATAACAGATCTTTTCAACAGACGCTGTATATACTCAGGTGAATCAGGAGCAGTTATATGGAAGAAACTATAGATCAGGAAGAAGCACAGGAACTTCCACCTACGAATTTCATCACTTTTCTCGGTGACCTCGTAACAACCGGGCAGCTTTACTTGGAAGGAATCCGCAATCCTGAAACAGACGAGGTGATCATCGATCTTGGACTCGTGAAACGGATTATTGATAGTATTGAGATGCTCGAAGAAAAGACGAAGGGAAATCTCACTGCCCCAGAAGCCAACTTTCTGTCAAATACGCTCTACGAACTCAGAATGGGTTACATCCGTGCTGTCAGTAGACAGGAAGCAGCTGCACAAGCGGAAACCACGGCTGAAGAACCCGAAGTGGAGCCATCAGATAACACAACCGAAGCAGAGGTACCCGCTGACAAAACTGAAGAAGCCTCCTAACTGGGTGGTACAGTAAGAATTGCTATCCAACAACCGCGCATTGCAAGTCGGAATCCGCCGATTTTTATGAATTATCCGCCACAAATTGAGTTAACCCCGTTAAACTTTCAGGGAGAACCAATTATGGAATTCTATCACGGTACGACGTTAAGCAGCGCGAGAGGCATTATTGAAAACGGGTTTCGTCCACGCGGGGGAGCCACCTGGTTCACAACAAATTGGAACTACGCCAAGAACCGTGCCGAACAAAAGGCGCGCCGAAAACATGGTAAACCTGTCGTCCTGAAAACCGATTTGGAGATTGAAGCACTCCGTACACACCTCGGTAACGGTAACGTTCACGCGCACGGTAACATTATAGCAGTTCGCGAACGGCTGTCTGTTCAACTCCTGCAGTCTAATTTTTTTGAATTGTTAGCGTGTCCAGCTGCACTATCACAATGGGTTAACCATCAATTAGGGCTTTATTCCCACAATGGTGTGAGTCAAAACCACTGGGGCATCGTCAGATTGGCACACTGGATGGATAACAGGATGCGCTCTGGCACTGGAAAGCACATTGACCGACAAGAGTTTTTGGCAAAAGGCAAGCAATGGCTACCAGCATTCTTTGACAAAATCCCGTTCAGCCCTGAAGGACTTCCTATTCAACATCTTCAGAAGGATACTATTGCAGTCCGTGTACTGTACACGGACCCATCAGAAGAACCGATCCAGCCATCAAAAGTAGATACGCGCTATCTCAAGGCGATGGCGGATATTTCTAACGAAAACCCGAAACGCCGGATGCGCGGACTCCAATTTCTTGAAAAAACTGGAACTGAGGAACTATTTGATTGGTGCGCGCTGCATCTTGAAGACGAATCAATAGACGTGGTATGCAACGCTTTGCGAATTATGTGCCGCTGTGATGAGGGCTACATGGCTCCCATTCTGCCACACGCCGAATCGAAAAACAGGCGTATTCGCGCAGGCGCACTCGCAGCACTCGCGAAACATGCCTCAGATGATGTCGAACGTTGGTTTGAACGCGGGCTGAAAGACCCGGCTGTATGTGTACGTATGGCGGTCGCAAACTTTTGCCGACGCTTGATAGAATTGCGCATCAAGACCTTTTCGACATTGCGCGACACGATCCTAACCCAGTCGTTAAACGGCTTGCGAAAAAGCGGCATTAAACTGGAAAAATCATAGTAATCCCCTTGTAAACGCGCTGTGTTAATTGTAAGCACACCTCATGCATGAAAGAGGAGAATGAATTATCAACGCAAGATTATAATCGCCCTTGCAATGCTCATCGGCTTACTCCTGACAGGAACCATCGGTTACCTGATGCTCGAAAGGGATAGCGGATGGTATCTCCTTGACGCAGTCTATATGACTGTCATTACCTTGACAACCGCTGGGCATGACGATCTGGAAATGAGCGACAACGGACGCATTTTCACAATATTGCTCCTCGTTGGTGGACTTGGCGTATTCACCTACTGTGTTACGGTCGCGACCGCATTTCTGATTGAAGGACAACTACAGAGCTTCTTCCGACAACAAAAAATGATCCGAACAGTCGATAAATTATCAAACCACTATATCATTTGCGGCCTCGGCGATACCGGTGTGCATGTCCTCGACGAAATGCTGAAGGCAGCAGTAGATTTTGTCGGCATCGAAGCCGAGGAAGAACGATTAATCCATCTTACCGACACACGAAATTTTTCATATCTCCACGGGGACGCAACTGATGATGAATTACTCATCCGCGCAGGTATCGAGCGGGCAAGAGGTCTTGTCACATGTCTCAGCCGCGACCAAGATAACCTGTTCGTCGTAATTTCCGCAAGGAAACTGAACCCACACCTACGCATAGCTTCCAAAGCCGTTGAAGACAATTCCCCCGGGAAACTTATCACCGCAGGCGCAGATGAAGTCGTCCTACCCGATCATATTGGTGGACTTCGTCTTGCATCCGGCATACTCCAACCACATCTTGTCGGGTTTTTGGAAAATATCACACAAAATCAAGACGGCGCTCAGTTTACTGAATCCGTTATCCAAAAAGACTGCCCCGTAGATGGAATCTCACTCAAAGCCGCAAGCATTCGAGAACAAACTGGGTTGGTTGTCATCGCAATCCGAGATAACGATGGAACGTTCCTTTATAATCCACCCGGAGATAAGAAAATGGTAGCCGGTGATGCCTTATTAGTTATAGCCAATCAGAAACAGTTACAAACATTACACAAACTTACAGGCGATTTAAATTAGCCAGAGCTATTGGGTTTTCCATTTTGCTCATTGCTGACCGCCGAAAACTGAAACCGCTGAGTCGAAATCTGTTGACCGGTTAATTTAATTCGTGATATGATAGTGCCGAAGTTCACTGGTGTAGATGGCACCTACAATACGAACGCGTCAAACTATTCAAATTAACGCAAATCGGAAGGAAACACTTGTATGCTCGCAACAGTCCTAAGCAGTGCGTTGCTGGGAATTGATGCCTATGTTGTAAAAGTTGAAGTAGATGTCGCTGGCGGCCTTCCCTCCTTCAGCACCGTCGGTCTACCGGACAGTGCCATCAAGGAGAGTCGGGACCGGGTTACGGCAGCCATTAAAAACTCGGGTTTCTACTTCCCACAAACCCGAATCACGGCGAACTTAGCACCTGCGGACATCCGAAAAGCAGGCTCGGCGTTTGACCTTCCCATCGCAATCGGTGTTATGGCGGCTACCAATCAGGTAGATCCTGCGAGACTCGAAAATGCCATGATTTTGGGTGAACTCGCACTTGATGGAAACATCCGAGGCATACAAGGTGGACTCCCAATAGCCATCGCCGCAAAAGAGAACGGCATAGAAAATCTTATTTTGCCAGCTGAAAACGCTAAGGAAGCGGCAATCGTGGACGGTGTGAACGTCTATCCGATCGCGAGTCTATCAGAGGCTACCGCATTCCTCAATGCGGAGAAAGAGATACCACCAGAACTGCACACACTCGACACTGGCACACATGCTGCACATCCAGAAATGCCCATCGACCTACTCGATGTGAAAGGGCAAGAACACGTTAAGCGCGCCATTGAGGTCGCTGCCGCAGGCGGACATAATCTCATTATGATTGGACCGCCCGGCTCCGGAAAGACGATGATCGCGAAGCGAATTCCGTCGATTCTGCCGAGACTTTCAATGGATGAATCCTTAGAGACGACGAAGATCCAAAGTATCATCGGTATCTTACCGAGCGATACACCTCTCGTTGTAACACGACCCTATCGCTCACCGCATCATACCATTTCAGATGCGGGCTTAATCGGCGGTGGAAATGTGCCACGTCCCGGAGAGGTGAGCCTCGCGCATAACGGTGTACTCTTTTTAGACGAACTCCCTGAATTTCGGCGGAACGTCCTTGAAGTCATGCGTCAACCGCTTGAGGACCGGCAGGTGACCATCTCGCGGGCAGCGGCATCCCTCACGTATCCCGCAAATTTCATGCTCGTCGCAGCAATGAACCCTTGTCCCTGTGGGTTTTTCAGCGATCCAAGCCGAGATTGTAAGTGCACCCCGAACCAGATTCAGAACTATGTCTCTCGGATCTCCGGTCCGTTATTAGATAGAATCGACATCCAAGTTGAAGTGCCAGCGGTGAAATACGCCGAACTCTCCGCTGAAACAACCGGTGAACCGTCGGCACACGTCCAAGAACGGGTCGAGGAGGCACGCCAAATTCAACACGGACGTTTTGCAGGTACAACGATACACGCCAACGCAGGCATGCAATCAAAGCAGATACGGGAATACTGTAAAGTCGACGATCAAGCGCAAGATCTGCTCCGGGTTGCGATTAACCAATTAGGATTGAGTGCCCGCGCTTATGACCGGATTCTGAAGGTAGCACGCACCATCGCAGACCTCGATCGAAACCCGAATATGGAGGCAGTTCATGTCTCCGAAGCCATACAATACCGGAGCTTAGATCGGAGTTTCTGGAAAAAGTGATTTTTTAATTACGGTGCCTTGCTCTGATCTCTCCGTTGTCGAGATCAGCGAAAACCTTTTATTTTCTGTTTTTTCTCTGGAGAAGCACGTTTTACAGATCAAAGACGCTAACAAAATTTTGCGTTTTAAAATCAGTGCAGCAGTCAGCCGGACGAGGCACGATTATCAAAAGAAGAGGAAAAATGCAACCTAATTTTATTATCTTTTTAACGGACGACCAAGGGTACGGCGATCTATCCTGTATGGGCGCGACCGATTTCAAAACGCCACATCTCGATAGGATGGCAGCTGAGGGTGCCCGCTTCACAGATTGGTACTCAAATTCCCCGGTCTGCTCGCCTTCACGCGCAGCATTACTGACAGGACGATACCCGTGCCACGCAGGGGTCCGCTCCATTTTAGCAGGACACCGCACCGCTACAGGATTGCCGCCTTCTGTTCCGACACTCGCGACGGTACTGAAGAAAGGCGGTTACTACACTGCGATGTCCGGGAAATGGCATTTGGGACTCGCGGAGGGTTCACGTCCTGAACACCACGGATTCGACGATTGGTTCGGATTTATGGCGGGCTGTATTGACTTCTTTTCGCACATCTTCTACTGGGGTCTCGGACAGCGCGGCATCGATCAGACACACGACCTCTGGGAAAACGGTGAGGAGATTTACCGAAACGGCGAATACTTCACCGAACTCATCACCGAATATGCGATCAGATATATCCGTAAATCCGTTGAACTCGGCAAACCCTTTTTCCTCTACGTGCCTTATAACGCGCCACATTACCCGATGCATGCACCGCAAAAATACGTCGACCGATTTCCAAATCTACCGTGGGACAGACAGATCATGGCGGCGATGCTCAGTGCAGTCGACGACAGCGTCGGCGAAATTCTCGCTGAGTTGGAGAGGCTTGGACTCGCAGAAAACACGTTCTCTTATTTTCAGAGCGACAACGGTCCCTCACGTGAAACGCGAAACTGGTTAGATGGCACGCAAGATCCGTATTACGGCGGCACAGCTGGGAAACTGAAAGGACATAAATTCAGTCTCTACGAAGGCGGCATCCGTTCACCCGGAATCATGCACTGGCCCCAGCAGATCCCCGCCGGACAGGTCGTTAGTGAAGTCGGCGCGGCGATGGATGTGTTTCCAACGTTCCTCGCAGCAGCAGGTGGCGATCCTTCCGAACATGAACTTGATGGATTGGATGTTCTACCCATGGTGGCAAACGGTGAACCGACACCCCATAGCGAAATCTATTGGGAAATGGGCAAACAGACTGCCGTGCGGCGCGACAGTTGGAAACTCGTACTCAACGGCCAATTAGTAGAAGGCGCGCCCCCAGAAGACGATATACATATCGCGAATCTCGAAACAGATATGGGTGAAACGAAAAACCTGAAAGACGTACATCCAGAACTTACCGCTGAATTGACAGAAGCAGCACAAACATGGCGCGAAGGTATTGAAACGCACTGGGAGGCTGAATGGGTCAACCCGAACGGAACAACCGGCTACGTAAAGGAATCATAAAGTGCTAACTGACAATCAAGATGCCTACGGGCACCTCCTTTCAGATTATCATAACGGTCGAGAAAACGTCGAAATTGTGGAGAGAGAAGATGGATTTATCGATACAAGCAAATTCGGACCTCGTAACTATTTCGCTGAATATGAGGACTGGGCAGAACACCAAAAAAGCGCAATAACATACGCCACAGGACGGGTCTTAGATATCGGCTGCGGGGCAGGACGGCACTGCCTCCATCTCGTAAAACAAGGACACGATGTTTTGGGAACAGACATCTCACCTTTAGCTATCCAGACTTGTCAACGCCGTGGACTCAAAAATGCGCTTGTTACACCTGTCACGCAGGTGAGTTCCAAAATTGGCACTTTTGACACGATTCTCATGATGGGACACAATTTTGGACTCACCGGCAGCTACAAGAGAGCAAAATGGCTATTGAGACGCTTCGCTGCTATGACAAGCGAAACCGCAAAAATTATCGCTGAAACAATGGATCCCTATCAAACAACAGAACCCGGGCATTTAGCGTACCATCAATTCAACCGAGATAGGGGACGGATGAGTGGACAACTACGACTGCGAATTCGTTACCGACAATATACCACACCATGGTTTGACTACCTGTTTGTTTCAAAGCCGGAAATCGAAGACATCCTTGACGGAACACCCTGGCAAGTTGAACATTACATTGACGCAGCCAATACACCAACTTATGTTGCAGTTCTAACGAAGAGTGTGCATTCATGATTTTAATACGCTTGGTAGGCGCGTCGTTGGTGAGGTCAGAAATCTCGCCCGTTAAGGACACTGTTGTTAACACACAATTGAGAACCTTGCTGAAAGACGAGATATATCATGATACTTTTTAAATTTGCCTTTATTACGGATACACATCTTTATTTAAATGCACCGAGGAACTTCGCGGGCGGACTACAACAACAAAAAAATAGTCTCGCGCTCTATGAAGAGTTGGTTGAACAACTCAACGCTTTCGATCCAGCATTTGTGATTCACGGTGGGGATATCGTATGTGGCGGCAACAGTTTTGAGATGTACGCGTTAGACTACGAAGCAACACTTGATAGCGCACAAGAACTCGGTGAGCGTATAAATGTTCCCTGCTATTATATCCCCGGCAACCACGATCTGCATCCGGAGACCGGTTCTAAAGATGCCTACTTGGCACGCTTTGGTATCAACGGCATGGGTTCCGTCAGTTTTGTGCATGAAAATATCCGGTTTATTCTTCTGGATTCACAAGAAGTCCCGGAAGACTTAACTCACGGATATATTAGCACCAACCAACTGGCATGGGCAGAACGTGAATTGAAGCGCGCACGAGATTACGAGGAAGAGGTTTTCATATTCTCGCACCAACTCCCTTTTCCAAGCGTCGAATTTCAAGGTATCGGTTCAAGAATTGCTAACTCTGCGGAAGTCCTTGAAATCACTTCACCTTTTGACAAACAGATTCTGGCATTCTTTTGTGGACACTTGCATCTCAATCGCGTTTTCAGAGAACAAGGTATGTTGTGTATCGTCTCCGCGGGTATTATCTGTTATCCAATGATGTGGAAGCAAGTTACAGTCTACCCGGATAGAGTTGAGGTGAATTCCGTGACAGTCGATCTGCCGGAAGCCCTTGCCGAATCGGAAGCGGTTCAACCGGATAACAATCCGTATCTATTGGGCAGAGATCGGGACCTAAATTTCAGCATCCCGCGGAACCCCTAATCTTGTTGTAATTATCAGGCGCGGCCTTCGCACATTTCAGTTATCAGTCTCGCACTCGGTAATAATAGCGCAATCTTGAAAAGGAGGCAATCAGTTGGGAGTTTATCAGCAGACTTTGTCGTTATCAGGTATCTCTTTAACTGATAACTGATAACCGATAACTGACAACTATTAAAATGATTGAAGTCCAAAATATCACAAAAAATTACGGTCCCTTCCAAGCCCTCAAAGACATCTCCTTTCAAGTAGATAAAGGACAAATCGTTGGATTTCTCGGTCCCAACGGTGCCGGGAAAACCACAACGATGCGAATCCTTACCTGCTTTATGCCAGCGAGTAGTGGACGCGTTACCATCGCTGGGTATGACGTTTTCAAAGAATCGAGAGAGGTTCGCAAACGCATCGGCTATCTCCCAGAAAACGTGCCGCTCTATCCAGAAATGACGGTGACGAAATATCTGAAGTACATGGCAAAAATCCGAAGCGTCCTTCGAAGCAATATCAAAGCACGGTTGGATAACGCAATTGAGGCGTGTGGACTCACCGAGCGTAGGCATCAGATTATAGGGCAATTGTCTCGCGGTTTCCGGCAACGTGTAGGTTTGGCACAAGCACTCATCCATGAGCCAGATGTTCTAATCCTTGACGAGCCCACCTCTGGATTGGACCCACGGCAAATTGTTGAAATCCGAGAATTAATCAAGGCACTCGGTAAAGAGCGCACAATCCTATTCAGTACCCACATCCTACCTGAAGCGAGTATGACCTGTGAACGGTTGATTATCATCAGTAGGGGCGAAATTACGGGGGATGTTCAGTTAGAGGCGGGGCGCGCCGTATCTAAACAGAACAATACGGAAAGCGTACCGGTAACAACTTTAACGTTATCGCTTGAGATCGCAGGCGCGCCGGCTGACGATATACTCGCTATACTCACGGATATTCCCGACGTAATTCGGGTTGAACAAACCGGTGCCAATACAGCGGACACAGCGACGTTCCGTCTTCACTACACACCGACAACCGATATTCGGGCGGAGGTGGCAGAAACCATCGTCGGACGTGGATGGCGATTGCTTGAAATGCACACGACTGAAGTGTCTTTGGAGGAACTGTTCCTGTCTTTAACGGCGTAGCCTGTGTTTTCCGAACAACTCTGCTTCCATCATCAAAGTTTACAGTTGATGGGATTCGGAAGGTTCGAGTGGTAGTTTCAATTGCTCGCGAACGGCTTGCCGAACCTCATCACAGATACGCATCGCATGTGATGTTTCGTCTGCAGTCGCGAATTTTCCAGGATAGCGCGGATCAACCGCGTGTTCCGACAACTTTGAAAAATCTTCCCGCCACGCATCCCAAGCTGGTAGCGTCCGGACTATCAGGTTCAATAACTCTTGTAAATCGTGGGTCCTTGGAAACGGGATGTTTGCCTCTTGAAGCCACGCCTTTAGATACTTTTCAACACACTGCTGAGCCAGGAAGCAGATAACATCATTTACCGGATTCTGTCCTCGCTCGGATTGCTGTGCCACAGTATAATCGCCTTCAGCTTTCTGCACCCATTCCCCTGTCAATGGATTCATCGCGTCTTCTTCCTTCTTTACGGGTTTCAAGAAAAAATTAGGCGTTTCATAAAGCACCTCGCCCTTTTCAGTAATCTCTCGGAGAAACCAGTCGTTATACACAAGACGATACGCCAGGTCTTCAGGCGAATGCACAAGTACATGCAGGCGGAAAGGACGCGCGAGACGCTTCCGAATCTCTATCTCTTGCCGGCGGCTTTCCGATTTCGCCACCGGCATGACGACCAGTAAATCAACATCGGAGGACTCCGTGGGCATGCCATACGCATAAGAACCGAAGAGAACAACCTGTAACGGCGCGAACTCGCGCACGATGTCATCACATGTTGCTTGAATGTCTTGACGGGTAACCATGAGTGTCCCTTTTCTGTTTAGGTATCTCTAATAGGAGCGTATCACGAATGTAGGTAAACGTATAGCCTAATAATGCCATATCC
>VXXH01000026.1 GCA_009835515.1 Candidatus Poribacteria bacterium | reverse complement strand
CCATTATAATTTGCTATTTTTTCTTAGACATGGTATAGTTAAATAGAGAGGAAATTTGCACGAAAAACTGAACTGTCAAATGGAGGCGTAGAATCGCGAGTGGATTCAACATTAGCCAATCCGTACCTCATAAATGTTCTAAGAGCACCACCCCCACAAACGTATCGTTACGAACGTTGGCGGGAACGGGGGTACCATCCCGACTTATATCCTATGTCTCCTGACAGTGAAAGTGGGACTTTAATAGGACAGATGGGGTGGGTAGGTGCGCATGCAAACGCGCACGACTATTTATGGGCGACTGCGGGTAATATGGGGGCAATCTTAACCGAACCCGTTGACGAGGCGTGTCTCATCTCCTATGATGCATCACCGCGTTACCAATTACCCCCGCAGATTATTGTGAAGGGATTAGCAGGAAAACACGTCCTACTCACAAAATCGGGTTCACGTTTGGATATGATTGGCATTGAGCATCCGGCACTCAATTTAACACTTGTTGAGGTAGAACCCGATGGCACGCATTATCGGATGCGGTTTGGTACGCCAGATCAGGCGACCTTGGATCGCGCACAAAACAGCATTACACCGCCAGCACCGACGAGTGAGATGTTCCATTATCTCCTCATTTTTGAGCAGTTAGCGGAACACGGATTTAATGCGCTCGTCCATCTACAACCGAAGTTCTTGAACCTAATTTCTCGCACAGAACACGGCGCACCCGATAAGTTTTACGATTTTCTCAGAGGATACGAGCCGGAAACCCCTATCATATATGATCCATCTGGCGGTATCGGATTCGTCGAGGAACGCGCCCCAGGGATCCCAGAACTCTCTTATGAGAGTTTACGGCTCTTCCAGAATGGTGGCAATCCGGCACGGCATATTCTCTACTGGGTCGGGCACGGAACCTTTTCACGCGGCTGTGATATCCTTGATGCTTACAAACACGCCGAGTACTTTGAAGCCGCAGCACGGATGGCGTGGGAGGCAAATCAACAACGTGTTGACGCTCAGGCGTACACAGAAGAAATCGTTAGTTGTATCTTACGCGAATTCAACGCGAACCGCGAGGCATCTTCTAAATCGGATAATGACTTCCAAGATTCCGATACCCCAGTACAATCTGATAACGTCTATAATTATCCGTAAGCTGCCGAGCGCGAGGGAATAAAGAATATGCAAGCACCTATAGAAGATATTCATGAACCAGAAATTGACGATACCGAAACCGAGGCGGATGCACGGAAAGCACAGCAGCTTGAAGAGTATCTCCGCGACAGTATCGTTGGAAGATATATCAGGAACTATAACAAACGGTTGCGGACCCTCAGCCAAGATTTAGAAAAGGCGCGCCAGCAAGTTGATGATAAACTTGCTGCTATGGAGCAACGTTTCATAGGCGAAATCGCGGGCGTTAAAGCCGATGTCCGTAAACTTTCCGACCAGCTGGAAAGCGACAATGTGCTGCTAACAGCAGATAAAGTGGAAGCACTCATTGATACGCGGATCGATGCCAGACTTGATGGAATTACCGGACGTGGCGAGGCGGACCTCCAGAAATTGTCAGCACTCGTAGACGAATTTGCCCGTGAATTCCAAGCACAAATCGACCGACTCAGTAACGAGACGAAACTGCTGCGAGAACAGACCCGCCGAAACCAGGAAGCATTGCGAGCAGACTTAACCTCTGAAACCGAAACACTTGAAGCGACAAAAATTGATCGGTTAACCTTATCTGAGACCCTCATTACACTCGGAATGAAATTGAAAGAGGATAACCTGTTTGATGAATTCGGCATGGACCTTGATCTTGATGAAGATTTAGATACCAACTTAGAAGAATCATGATATTTAGATACATTGAAAGTTGCTTTTGGCGCAGCTCGCAAGCCAAAACTTCCTATACAAAACATAGCCTACGATGCCAGAAGTTTCAAGTCTGCCTTCTGATCATTAGTCTCTTAGGTATACTACACGCCAACGGGGCATTGACAGATACCTTCGCAAGTGAAACGGTTTCTGATGATGAAATCTCTATTCTGGCTGTCGGTGATATTACGATCAGTAGCCGTATGACACCGTTGATTGAAAGGAAGGGTGCCGGTGTATTTTTTCACGGAACCGCCCCCTTGATTCAGTCCGCGGATATTGCGACGGCTTCGTTGAACGCGAGTATTTCGGAGCGCGGAGAACCGCGACTCGGTATTGAAAATCCTTTTCGGTCAGCACCAGGACTCGGAAGAGCCCTCGCGAATGCTGGATTTGATGCCGTCTCCTTAGCTACACCGCATATAATGGATTTCGGCCTTGAAGCCTTAGAAGATACGATCACTGAACTGGAGTGGTATAATGTTAAACCGATCGGTGCTGGAACAGATGCTAAGACAGCGAAACGTCCGGCATGGGTGCCAATCCGTGTACGGGAGACTGAACCGGGGCAGGTCGCGTTGCTGGCATATTATCGGGTGAATGCGTTCGCCGCTTATACCGAGGACCCACTCGCTTACGCCGTTTATAGTGAGATGACGGCAGCCGTCAAGCAAGCACAGACGGAAGCTGCGCTCGTGATTGTTTGGCTACATTGGGGCAGCCAAGGGCGTTCAGCAGACGAGGCAATCGGGCGACAGCGAATTTTCGCACACGCTCTCATTGACGCAGGCGCAGACGTGGTACTATGCCAACAGTTACATACCTTTGGCGGTATTGAGTTATATCAGGGTAAACCGATTATCTACAGTCTTTCAGATTTTATCTATGATACTTATGATAAACAGCACTCGCGTATCGTCATCCCGAAAGCAACGTTTAAGGCTGGGGCTTTGAAATCTATTGAGTTAATCCCAATTTTGACGGATCCGCCTAAAACATCAGTACGTCCCGCTAAACCTGTGGAGTCTTCAGAAAAACCCGAAGCTAAGAACCAGTTTCCCAGCATCCTCACAGGAACGGCAGCAATAGAAACTTTGCAGGACTACCAGCGGCGTTGCGCAGAACTGAAAACGGAGGTGCTTATAGAAGACGAACGCGGATGGATTCGATAGACAGCGGACATTAGAGGCAAAGATATGACAGGCAATGAGGGGAAGGTAGGAGTGATCTCCCAATAAAACGCGTAAGCCCAAGCAACGCGCCGGGAAACCGGATATACGGAGAGGGCGTTTTTTGCAAGACTTACCTGAACGAACCGCAAGCAACATTAGAAAAAGTGAACGTGGTCTAACGCCTAAAGCATTTGTCATAGCGATGCTGCTGATTCCTCTAAACGTTTTCTGGATCATTCAATTGGAGGTAGTCCGCTATACACATCCGACATTGATTCATCCGCTGTCTAACGTCATTTTCATCATTTTTTGGCTGATGGTACTTAGTGCAGTGTTCGGAAGATTATCATCGACACTGCGACTGACATCGGCGGAATTGCTGACCATCTACGTCATGTTGTGCATTGTTTCTTCTCTCTGTTCGCACGATATGATGGAGATTTTGGTCACGATACTTGGACATCCGTTTCGGTTTGCTACACCCGAAAATGAGTGGCAACAACTTTTTTGGAGGGAACTTCCGACATGGCTAACTGTTCAAGATACGGGGGTTTTGTCGGGATATTATGAGGGGCAATCAAGCCTGTACCGTAAGGAACACCTGACCGCTTGGGCGGTACCGGCTGCATGGTGGACGCTTTTTATTTTTGTGTTGATGTTTGTTATGCTATGTATCAACACACTGCTCCGTCTCCAGTGGACAGAGCGGGAACGGTTAACCTACCCGATTATCCAATTGCCGCTCGCAATGACAGAAACGAATACGAGTTTTTTCAAAAATAAACTGATGTGGTTTGGTTTCGGTATTGCCGCAGCCATTAGCATCCTGAATTTACTAAACTCGATTTATCCAGCAGTTCCGTATCTGCCCGTTAAACGGCAAAATATCCATCAGTACTTTACCGGTCGCCCTTGGAATGCGATGGGTGGCGTTCGGCTCTCGTTTTATCCGTTTGCGATTGGGATAAGTTTCCTTATTCCACTGGATCTACTTTTTTCGTGTTGGGTGTTCTATTGGGTCTACAAATTTGAGTTAATGGCCGGCAGCGTTCTTGGAGTACGGAATTTGCCCGGGTACCCCTACGCTGATGCGCAAAGTTTCGGGGCGTATATGGTACTACTCGGCACCGCTGCTTGGGTCGGGAGAACACATGTCAAACGGATCTTTACCGGGGTCGTAGATGGATTTCGGGGCACTTCTCGGATAGATATGCAACGCGAGCCGATGCCTTATTACATCGCTTTTCTAGGCATTGTCGGTGGAATGCTGTTTTTGACGATGTTTTCCTATAAGGCGGGAATGTCGCTTTGGGTGATTCCGATCTTTTTCGGGCTTTACTTTCTACTCGCGACAATGATCGCCCGACTTCGTGCTGAGTTAGGGTTCTTAGTTCACGATTTGCACAGAGTTGACCCACACGGGTTAATCGTGACAGCGGTTGGATCTCAGCGGTTGACAACAAGTACAAAAGCGGTTTTTTCGTTGTACATGTTCTTTAACCGAGCGTATCGTGCGCACCCGATGCCACAGGAATTAGAGGCATTAAAAATTTCAGAACGGCGACAGATACGTCCGCAACACACCGCTGCTGCGATTCTTATAGCCACCTTAGTCGGTGCTATCGTCGTATTCTGGCTGCTCTTAGATAGCTACTACAGACATGGTGCCGAGACCGGCTATTATGGACCTTGGGCGTTAGGATTCGGTCGAGGGGTTTATAGACAACTTGAAAATTGGCTGAATTATCCACAAGAAACCGATATACCTGCCCTCATCTTTATGGGGGGCGGCGTAGGCTTCTCACTCGGATTAATATTTTTGAGAACCCGCTTTCTGTGGTGGCCCCTACATCCGCTCGGTTACGCCATGGCAAACAGTTGGGGCATGTCTAATCTCTGGAGTTGTATCTTTGTCGCTTATGTGATAAAGGCTCTCGTCCTGCATCACGGCGGACTCAAAGCCTACAGACGCGCTGTGCCCTTCTTCCTGGGGCTTGCGCTCGGAGACTATATATGCGGAAGTTTGTGGAGTATTAGCAGCATTCTCGCGAATACTACACTGTACCAATCCTGGCCCTAATTGATAAGAATAGTTGTCAGCAATCGGTCTCCATCGGCTATCGGTTAAGAGAGGTCTTGGGACCTTCACTTGGATAGGTGAAATCATAATAACCCTCTTTAACTCTCACTGCGAGGCAAACTGAAGACTGAAAGATTTTTTGAAAAAAATCGAACCGACAACCATTCCCAAGGAGAAAACATGAAAACGAAAGAAAAAGAAAAAGAAAAAGAAAACGACTCTGAAAATACCATCGATCAGGAAGAAGAAGAACTTACACAAGAACTTCCGATTCTGCCACTGGACGATCTCGTTGTTTTTCCGTATATGCCGCCAGTGCCACCGTTTCCACCGCATCACGTCGCGCTCTCTGGAAAGATGGCGACTACGGCTATTGAAGATGCCATGGAGGCTGATAGGGTGCTTTGCGTCTTTCGTCCAAAAAAGGAACTCTCCAAGGAAGATATCAAGAAAATCAAATCAGATGATCTCAGTCCAGTCGGGAGTCTCATCCATATTCTGCGCTACAAGACTGATGATGAGGATGTGTTGTTCCTCGCCCATGGACGAGAACGCGTACAAATTGAGAAAATCTTGCACACCGAGCCCTTCGTCAAGGCACGCGTCAACGTCATTGGAAGCGATGAAACTGATTCGGTTGCCGCTGACTCAGAGACGGACTTGGAGGTTGAGGCACTTGTGCGCAGCAACGATGAAATGTTTCAGCGTATCGTTCAGATGTCATCGCGCTACCAAGAGGAATACGGCAGTATAACCAAAACTATGCTTGATGAACCAGGGCGCCTTGCTGACTACATCGCTGCTGTATTGGATTTAAAGGCACACGATAAGCAGCGCATTTTAGAGGCGGTATCTGTCCCTGAACGGTTAAATACGCTTGCAGTTATTCTCGCAAAAGAACTTGACTTACACGAATTAGAAAGCAAAATTCAAAATAATGCCCAAGCCGTTATTAACAAAGGACAGCGCGAATACTACCTCCGAGAACAACTTAAAGCTATTCAGACCGAACTCGGTGAAGCCGACGACTTAGGACTTGAAATTGATGAGATGCGAGAGCAACTGAGCGAAACCGAGATGCCCGAAAAAGCGAAACAAGCAGCCGAAAAAGAACTCAAACGGCTTGCCAAAATGCAGTCGTTCTCGCCGGAATCAACGGTTTCTCGGAATTACTTAGATTGGCTGCTCAACCTTCCTTGGTCTATGAGTACTGAGGATTCATTAGATCTTGCTGCGGCAAAAGAGATACTTGATGAAGATCACTACGATCTGGAAAAAATCAAAGAACGGATTTTAGAGTACCTCGCTGTGCGGATGCTTAAATCGGATATGAAGGGACCCATCTTCTGTTTCGTTGGACCGCCCGGAGTCGGAAAAACATCACTCGGTAAATCTATCGCACGCGCAATGAACAGAAAATTTGTACGTATCTCATTGGGCGGCATGCACGATGAAGCCGAGATCCGTGGACACCGACGCACCTATATCGGATCGATGCCAGGGCGAATCATCAAAGGAATCCGCCAAGCCGAATCGAATAATCCTGTCTTTATGCTTGATGAAATTGATAAACTCGGATCCGATTTTCGGGGCGACCCAGCTTCCGCGCTTTTGGAAGTCCTTGACCCTGAACAGAATCACTCATTCACGGATAATTACCTTGATGTCCCCTTTGATCTCTCGAAGGTGATGTTTGTCACAACGGCGAATCAACTCCATACGATTCCGCCGCCGCTCCGCGACCGGATGGAAACAATAGAACTCCTCGGTTATACCACCAACGAGAAACGGATTATTGCAAAGCAGTACCTCATTCCGCGCCAGTTAACCGCAAATGGGCTGAAAGACGATTTGATTCGTATTAGGGATACAGCCATTGATAAAGTGATTAGCGCGTATACCCGCGAAGCCGGTGTCCGAAATTTGGAGCGCGAACTCGGAACGCTTTGTCGTAAAGTCGCTCGCCGTGTTGCTGAAGGAAAGACCGAGCCGACAATTATTGCAACGAGGGATATACAACGCTATTTGGGACCCGCAAAATTTGATTCTGAGATCGCCGGACGTAAAGCTGACATCGGGGTCGCAACGGGACTATCTGTTACGCCTGCTGGCGGTGAAATCCTTTTTATTGAGGCAGCCACCACCAAAAAGACAAACGCGCATAACCAACTCCGCATCACTGGACAGATCGGCGATGTCATGCAGGAATCCGTACAAGCCGCACTCAGTTATGTTAAATCTCAATCCGACGCGCTTCAATTTAACCCAGGCATATTAGAAGACGATATTCATGTACATGTACCTGCAGGGGCAATTCCAAAGGATGGGCCCTCAGCAGGTATCACTATTGCGACTGCCCTCGCCTCTATTGCCACTCGGCAACGGATTAGTCCTGAGATCGCTATGACTGGTGAACTCACGCTCAGAGGCAGAGTTTTACCTATCGGTGGTGTAAAGGAAAAAATACTTGCGGCGAAGCAGGCAGGCATTAAGAAAGTCATCCTGCCAGAAGGCAACAAAAAACATTTCATTGAAGTTCCGAAAGACATTCAAAAAGGTGTTGAATTTCTGTTTGTAGAACATGTAACCGAAGTTTTCACGGAGGTATTCACATGAGACACTTATTGAGAATCATCGTGCAAGGGCCACGTACCGTGCACATAATTCCTCGGTTTGCTACACTCGCTATTGTGTTTCTGTTAGCCGTGTCATTTGCCGCACAAGCAGACACGACTGACAGCGCAAACCCTGTGTCCGCAGCTACATTGCCTGAGACTATTAAAGATGCTGACGCTAATGCTACAGAATCATCTGTTAAATTTCTGAAAGACATTGCCCCTATCCTTGACAAACAAGGCTGTTCAGCCGGGATGTGCCACGGGAAATTTGGCGGACAGGGCGGGTTAAATCTCTCGCTGTTGACCTTAAACCCGGAATCAGATCATGAACCGATTGTCCACCATAATCGCGGTAGACGCATCAACCTCCTTGAGCCTGATCAGAGCCTCTTTTATCTCAAACCCACCGGACAGATCCCGCATGAAGGCGGTTTACGCTTTGACCCCAATTCAGATGAAGGATTAACCATCTTACGGTGGATTAAAGCAGGCGCACCCTTTTCCGACGACGAACCACGTCTGCGGAAACTCGCAATTGAACCGAGTAGTTTTGTCCTGTCCGATGTCGGGCAAACTTCACAACTGAAGGTCCTCGCCCATTTTTCGGACGGATCCGTTGAAGATGTAACCGAAAAAGCCGTCTATGAATCTAAAGATGCACCTGTCGCCGAGGTATCACCTACCGGTGAGGTGACGAGTGTTCGTTGGGGCGGAACTGCGATTATTGCACGCTTCTTGGGTGTTGTTGATGCATCGTTTGTAACAATTCCGCGGGCTTCCGACATAAACCTTGCTACACAAGACCCGGAATTTATCCCCAATAATTTCATTGATGAGTTTGTGCTTGCCAAACTCAAAAAATTGAATATTCGACCTTCTGCCTTGACAACCGATGATGCATTCATCCGCAGGATCTATTTAGACACCGTTGGTCGACTTCCGATGCCAGACGAGGTGAAAGCGTTCTTGGCAGATGACAGTCCTGATAAACGCTCGACCCTCATTGATGCTCTTCTTGACGCACCGGAATGGGTTGATCTGCGCACGCTGAAATTGGCGGATATGCTGCGCATCCATCCGCGTAGTTTAGGAAATGGGGCATTCGGAGAACGCGGTGCGACACTTTTCCACGAATGGGTGCAGGATGCAGTGGCGGAAAACAGACCTTACGACGCGTTCGTCCGAGAACTCATCACGGCGCGAGGCAGCACTTATCAACACGGCCCTACAAACTACTACCGTATTGAACGCCAACCTGCAGGCAGAGCAGAAACAACCGCACAGGTGTTTCTCGGCATCCGTCTGAGTTGTGCAAGATGCCATAAACATCCGTTTGACCAATGGACAACCGATGACTATTGGAATTTCGCTGCCTTCACCGGAAAGGTCAGAATCCAAGGCGGTGAACTCTACAACGAACAGGTCATCTCCTATAACCCAAGAGGACGTGTTATTAACCAATCTGTACAAGGTAACCGCGGTGAAGTGGCACTCCCGACATTCCTCGGGGGTGAATCCCTTGCTCCGAATTATCAGGGCGATGTCCTGCAAGTACTTGCGGATTGGATGACCTCCTCGACGAACCCATACTTCGCCAAAGCAACTGTCAATCGCATCTGGAGCCACTACTTCGGTAAAGGGATCGTCAATCCTGTTGACGACATGCGTGCCACAACGCCACCAAGCGTTGAAGGACTTCTCGAAGCATTGGCAGCCGACTTCGTACAAAGCGGATTTGATACCAAACACGTCATTAGACGGATATTCAATTCGCGGACATACCAACTTTCTGCAGAACCCAACGACACGAATCAGTTGGATGACCGCTTTTTCTCACGCTTCTATCCGCGGCCGATGATGGCACAGGTCTTGCTCGATGTCTTAAATGACGTTACAGAGACAGGAGAGAAATATGGACGATATCCGATGGGTACGCGTTCTGTGGCACTGCCACTGCCGGTGAGTTCACGCTTCTTATCGCTCTATGGACGTTCTGGAAGAGAGTTCCTCGGTGATTTGGACCCGAAACTCGAACCGACGCTAACACAAGCACTCCACATGATCAATTCCAGTTATATCCATAAAAAGTTGAGAAGCTCCGGCGGCGTACTCACCCGTTTGATAAAGGAGAAATCTGACAATCGCGAACTCATTGCCGAGTTGTATCTCACTACCTTAAGCCGGTTCCCCTCTGATGAAGAGGTTGAGACCGCTGAAACCTACATCGCTGAGAGTCCGAAACGCCGCGCAGGATGTGAAGATCTCCTGTGGGCACTCATCTCTTCGCGGGAATTTATCTTCGTCCAATAGACGAATCCTGAAAAACCCCTACGGCGAGGTCCACCGACCTCGCCTCACCTATTTCATAGATCGTAACCCTTCGCTATCGGGTTGCAACACCGCTAACCATTGAAACCCCTAAAAAACCACAAATTGACTTCAACAGTGGAGGACACAACGATGAAACTTTTGAAACGCTATTTCATTTTCAGTCTCTCTATGTCGCTGGTGTTGGGTTTCGTGATGCCAGCATTGGCGCAAGGCGAAAAGAAAGAGGATCTAATTGGGCATTGGACTTTTGAGGATGGTGTTGAATTGGAAGACTTGACAGGACATTTTAGCGAGATTGATCTCTTGGATGCCGAGGTCAAGGACGGAAAATTGCACATCGGCAATAACGAATGGGCAATGACGACTGGGTATAAAGGACCTGACATCGGCCCTGAAAAGACGTTAGTGACATGGCTCTATTTAGACGATCTAAACGTCACGAGAGGTGCTACACTGGCGGTCAATAAGAGCAGTGGAGATACCTTTGACGCAATCGTCTATGCCGAACGGCAACCGAAACGTTGGATGGCTGGCAGCAGCTTCTTTAGACGCACACAGGATGCAAACCCCGGATTCGAGGAAAAAGAGACTGGGAAACTAATTCAGTTGGTGATCTCCTACGAAGACGACGGCGGGAACGCAAAAATCGTGATATATCGTAACGGCGATGTCATCGGCGATTATACGCAGGGACCCATCGTATCTTGGAAAGCCGGTGATGTGGAAGCACTTTTCGGGCCACGTGCCCTCATCGGTGGCACCGCTTATGGTTGGGTCGTCGCACGCATAGAGGATGCAAGAATCTACAACGCCGTCCTCAGCGAGAAAGAGATTAACAACTTAGCAGTGAACACGTTAGAGGTCACAGCGAATGGTAAACTCACGACCACGTGGGGTTCTCTAAAAATGGAATGGAGGGCGATTCGATATCAATAACCTTCAAAGTTCAAAACTATGCTGCTTATCCGCAAGGAATAATTAAAAATGGTTATCCGTTTCAAGAAAGGTAAAAATCAGTGGAAACACAAACCCGATACGCTCACCTGTGTGCGCGACGATGGCAGTATCACTTGGACCTATCTCCATCGTGGATTTGTGCATCACGACTTCGCACACTACGTCATTGAAACAACACTCGGCTTTAAAAACGCCTTCTTCGGACTTGTAGCGAAAGGGTATGACATCCCAGATTTCAGTGAACCCAAAGCGAGACGACCCTTTGAAATTCCGAGAGAAGCAATGGATACCGAACCGATTGTGGCACTATTGCAGGCTGATTTGCCTAATACGCCGTATCTTCAAGATGCTAATTCCAATGGGTTATTTCGAGAACACAGCGCGACGCTTCCGGTAAGCATCACAGATGAACAACTTGAGGTGATGCGCCAGAAATTACGGACACTATTACAGCAGTGGGGAGATTTACAACCTGGAGCGTCAATGACATTGCAGTTCAAAACCTAAAACGCCGTAAGGTATAGTAGTAGGCACACTCCGTTGTGCCGTAACTAAGAAATACCCTATGGCGTTTTATTTTTTTTTCTGAATTATGCAGCGTTGTTCTTCGTCAGTCGCTCGACGATCTTCTCAACCGCACTCTCCGCACGTTCACGAATCTCATCCGGTGTCAAACTCTGAATCGGATGCGCAACGGTGAGCGGTTCCAAATCGCTATGACCGAGCACACGCGCTTGGACTTTGCCTGCAGCGAAGAAAACCTCTGTACACACTGCGACACTTGGCACACCGCGTTCCTCTAAAGCACTTCCATCGTGCATACTGCACGATATACAAGACCCTCAGTCGGCAAGCCCTTCAATCACAAAATCAGCCTGCTCCGCCAAGTCAACGAGCAATTCGGTCGGCGCGGGACGCGAGAAAGTCGGTTTCTTGACATGAACCACTTCGGCAAGGTCAAACCGTTCCTGCATCAATTCCGCAATCCGATCCAGAAAAATATCACTGCCATTCTTCGTGATATTCAATAAACCCATCACTTTTCCATCAAGGCTATCAAGCCGCGGCGCAAGAAACTTCGCGGAGACATCACCTTGAGAAGTTGGATCCAGTAAGGTGGTGGTTGGCATTATGAAATCCTCAGTGTTTTTTTGTCGGCGAAATTTGCAACCTCGCCAATTCTTCAGGGCATCATGTAGATGAACCGGACGATTCCATCTGCAGCTGCTGCGACTTCGCCATCGCATCTTCTGCTTCTTGGATCATCCCTTTGCGTTGGTAACAGATAGATAAACTGGTATAGGC
>VXXH01000352.1 GCA_009835515.1 Candidatus Poribacteria bacterium | reverse complement strand
ACCTATCAAACGTTCTGGATGTTCTTTATGTAAATTTACATAGGTAAATCCGACGCGGAACATTTCGCCTAAAAGTCCTTGTCCACGAAAACCGATGAGGCGGGCGTTTTCTATGTTCCTGACACCGCTTGATTGGTTCAAGCCGTTTCGGCGTCCAAGATCCCCTGCGAGTCTTTGCACTAAGGTATCATCTGTTAGTTTAATAGGATTAGAAATACGTGAGTGGATGAGGCTAAAGAGATGGTGTTCTTGGGCAAAAGAGATGTCCCACCGAAGTCCATCAAATTCAGTTTTGTATAGAATATATCGGTTTGGAAACAGAGTCGCCGGTTTGAAACGCATGTGATCGCCAATAGCAAACTCCGTATATCTACCGAGAAAAGTTTCCTCAACCAAGATGGTACGGTCTAATTGCGTCGTGAAACGAAGGCTATCGAGTTGTCCGCCCCACCCAACCACTAATTTACCGTTCTGATCAAATTCTTTCTGATCAGTATACGTATTAAGTTCATTGCCTTCCACGATCTCTTTACCGTAAAGATCGTAGAAAAATTGCGGTTCTTCTTCCAATTGAAATCTGTTTGAGAACTTAGCTTCGCTCTCAATGGCAGGCAAGAGCGGTTGGTAGGGTCCGAGACTGTCCGCGCCACAACCATAGAACACAGCCGTACTCAGGACGCAAGCCGCTACAAGCATAAAATGAATCGTTCGTTTTAACGTGTTCATTGGTTGTATTCCCCCTTACGGACGAATTAACTGAAGATGTTCAAGTTTATGCCTCCATCAAACTGTCTCACTTCCGAATAAACATTTTACGGGTTGCCGAGAAATCGCCTGCGTGAATCGTGTAGAGGTACTCACCAGTCTGCCAATTCCAGAGATGAATTCCATCATTAGACGGGATTGCAAACAGTGGCTCTGTTGGACTAAATGCCGCGACATCATAGATGCGGAATCCGACTCTCCATTCACTAACTTGCTCGCGGGCCTTAACATTCCAGATACTTACAGTAGCACTTTTTCCATCATGAGCATGTGTAAAAATCGCTAAATGTGAGGCATCTGGACTCAACACGACATCGCTGAAATACCTGCGTTCGGCGAATTCATCTATAACTGCGCCGGTATTCGTATCAATAATTTGGATATGTGCTGGGGTAACACGTACAACAGCTTCATTGGAAAGAAAAGCGTGCTGTTCTGGAAAGGGTTGTCCAACCGTGCCAATCGGTTCAATCGCAAACGCAAGAGAAGAAAAATAGACAAGACTCATTAGGACAATAGCAGTTTGAAAACTTCGTCTTATAAGAGTACTGTGCGTTTTCATGAGAAACCTCCGAATAGTGCAGCAGTCCGGATAAAACAATCAATCTCGCTTGTGAGTGGTCTGCTTCACGCGAGCCCATGTTGTTACTGTCTTTCCCTGCGGTTGGACAGAGACAGGTGGGATAACCGGAAGTTCGGCACGGTAAATGCCGTGATCTCTCGTCCCCACGTATAGTCCGTCTCCGTACGAAAGGAGCGCGTCAATAGATAATCCCTGAAGCCCCATGGCAGCCCACGTCTCTGATTGGGCCTCAAAGACATAAACACCGTGAGCGGCTAACCCGGCAAATAAGTACCCACCGCGGACAGCGAAACTATAGACGTACGGTCGGTCATTTGAATCTTCAGCGTTATCAATGGGCAATCCATCCATCGGATATTCCCACGTTTGCAGCGTTTCGCTCCAACGTCCGACGCCTTTTTGACCTGCGACATACAGTTGACCTTGAAGCACAGCCCAATCATTAGTGCGGCCACATTGGGAGAGTGGAAGATTTTGCCATGTCTGCCCATCGTCGGGAGATCGCGCCATCGAATTGGTTGAGGCAGAATTTTCCGAATATCCGCACTTTCTGGAAGCCAATAAATTTCCCCGTGAAAAGTTGCCTTCCCGTCCACTGGACGATTGATCAAGATGTACGCCTGATCTGTCCAAAGCGTGGCACAGCCGATATATGATAAACAAGCGAGCATGAAGAGTAGACCTTTCCATCTATTCATGATTTTCTCCCTGCACATGGTGTTTCGGGTTGATAGGTGGAGCGATGCGGCAGTTGAGAATAGGAAAGCCGATCACATCGCTCCGTATTTCTCCAAGGAGAAAGGCTCTCCTATGGTTTACTCAGCGTTGTTTAAACTGTTAGCAATTTTCATGCCAATGCCAAATATGTTAAATATGCCCCTAATCTTGGCGTTACAACTGCTAATGCACGTCACATTTGGGCGAGTACGCCGCAAAATTGCACAAAAAGGGGCGAAACCGTCTAAAAAATGCCCGAAGAAGTGCAGTCTTCGCGGTCCAAATCATTGAAGTCGAACTTCCGGTATGGGGCAATGGATTATTTCTAATCTCCTTTATCAGCAACGGTGAAAAACTGAATCGTCTCAATGCGACCGGCTCCAGTCATTGAATGTTTTATAATTTTGATAGCGTCTGTTTTGGCGATAAGTGGGATTTCATACGGAAACTGAATTCCGCCGTGTACTTTCTTGGCGGGTTCCCACTGATTTCTCTTGTCACGCACGTGAATTTCAATGTTTCGGATTTTTCCAGAGCCAAGCAGCACAACTTTCCGAATATCCGCTCTCTCTGGGAGTGAATAAATTTCTCCGTTGAAAGTCGCCTTTTCACGCACTGGACGATCGATCAAGACATATTCTTGCTCCGTAAAAAGCGCAGCGCAGCCAATCTGGAATAAACAAGCGAGTATAAAGAGTAAGCACTTCCATCCCTTCATGATTCTTTCTCCTTCGCACACAGCACAGACGGATAGAGGGAGCGATGCAGTAATTGAGGTAAGGGAAAGCCTTTTGCATCGCTCCGTATTTCCCCAAGGAGGTAGGCTTCCCCAAATTTACTCAGTCGTTAAGTTAAGCAACTTTCATGCCAAAGGCAATTCAAGTGCAAGATACCTTTGAAGGCGGGTTTTCACTGAATGTTAGACAACCGTATTATTTTTAGTGTCCAATTTCTGAACAGTTTTGTTCAGAAATCTGGTGGCACGGAAGTCCTTGACATTCCTCAATTTTTTAAGTATACTTAGCCGTAGGGTAATTCTCACCTTCCAAACGGATTGGAGACATTGATGAAGGTTTGATTATTGGTGGCACAGGGTTGATTAGCACTGCGATTACGCGCACGCTCATTACGCGTGGCGATGATGTGACACTCTACAACCGTGGACAGACAGATGCCGACATTCCAGAAGGATATAACACTATTACCGGCAATCGTAAGGATTACGCCACTTTTGAAGCACAGATGGCAGAAGCGGAGAATTTCGACGCAGTCATTGACATGATCGGTTTCGGACCGGCGGACGTTGAGAGTGCCATCCGGTCATTTCGGGGTAACATTGGTCAATTTATCTTCTGTAGCACGGTCGATGTCTACACCAAACCCGCACGTCGCTATCCAATCCGAGAGGAGGCAGAGCGGCAACCGATGCAGTCTTTTCCATATGCCTACAATAAAGCAAAGTGTGAGCGCCTCTTGGAAGCAGCACACGAACGCGGCGATTTTCCGGTCACAATCATACGTCCCGCACACACTTACGGCGAGGGACGCGGGCTAATTCACTCGCTTGGACTCGGCGGTGCCTACTATTTTAATCGCATCCGACTCGGAAAACCGATTATTACACACAGTGACGGCTCTTCGCTCTGGACAGCGTGTCATAGCGACGATGTCGGACAAGCATTTGCTGAGGCTGTCGGTAATGAGAAGACATTCGGAAAAGGCTATCACACGACGAGCGAAGAACCGATGACTTGGAATCAATATCATCAGACGGTCGCACGAGCGATGAATGCACCCGAACCTGATCTGATTCATATTCCGACGAATCTGCTCTCCGAGATTGCACCAAAGGAGGCGGAGTGGTGTAAAGAGAATTTCCAATACAACAACATCTTTGACAACGCTGAGGCGAAAGCAGATTTGAACTTTCGTTATACAATTCCATTCATTGAGGGTGTCCGCCGCATCGTCGCTTGGCTTGATGCTCGTGATCGTATTCACGACAAAGATGAACCTCCAATTTATGGTGAGATTATTGAAAAATGGAAGAATGTTAGCACGAAAGAGACCTTTTTCGGTTCATCCGATAATACAGAGTCTTAAATGCAGTATTCGGGTTTTTATTTTCAGCGAAAATTGATAATTTCGTCCTTCGTGACACTATTGATGCTTTTTATAATGACAATAACACCAAACAATTCCGTGGCACAAGATACTGAGAACACACTTCCCAAAAGCGTAATATTTGAGACGGATATGTGTACCGACGTAGATGATGTCGGCGCGTTGGCTGTGCTGCACGCCTTGGCAGACAGCAGAGAGGCAGAAATCCTCGCCATCAGTTTCAACGAGGTGCATCCAAGTGCTGCCGATGCCATCTGCGCAATAAATACATGGTACAACCGGGATGATATTCCCATCGGTATCTATAAGGGTGATCTCGCTGCCCCTGATGAATCCAGCTACTTGGACGCCCTCGCTAATTTTCCACATAATCTCCCGCCCCTTCCAACACCCAGTTCCTTGGAACTTTATCTACAGGTACTTCGTGAACAACCTGATAACTCGGTGACAATTATCAGCGTCGGATTTCTCAACAATCTCTACGATCTCCTGAAAGCCGATTCTGATCTTATTTCTCAAAAAGTCACCGAACTCGTGGTGATGGCGGTGCTTATTGATGACCCTTACAACACGATTCGCCACGATCTGGTTGATACATCGGAATATGTGATTCGCAATTGGCCCACACCACTCGTTATCAGTCAGCATGGCGAGTCTGTACATACCGGAACGAGACTTGCAGAGACTCCTGCTGAAAATCCTGTACGAGAGGCGTATTACCAGCAGTTCAACAAACAATACAAGGGACGTTCCAGTTGGGACCAACTTGCGGTTTTATACGGTGTGCGTGGTCTCAGCAACTACTTCACTGAAATTACAGATGGCAAAGGCAGGTTGTCGAATGGATATGAGTGGGAGATGCAGCCGGGTTTTCGGTCTTATCTGGATCCGAGGTTGTCGGATAGTGAATTTGCCGAAATTATTGAGGATTTGATGATTAAACCGCCACGGAAATAGTCTGAAAAGCACGCCTACATAATTTCTGTTTGTAGTAGCGCAATCCATTGGGCATCTGCTATCCACAACGAATAATTGAAAGGAACACCAACCGCAATGGCAGACTTTTACACAACTGAGAAACAGGGTGGGCGTTGGTGGTTCATCACACCCGACGGCGCGCCGTTCTGGTCCATCGGCATGAACCATATCGACTCGGCTGCGTTGCGGTCTATAGACTCGGACGACGTGTGGAACCGAGAGTTCGGTAACAGCCATGAACATTGGCTACGCGCAGTCGCTGATGATCTGCAGGACTGGGGCTTTAACACGATTGGCTGGACCCAGGAGGTCGTGATTATCACGCAAGGTTACCATCGCCATTCGCGACCCTTCACTTATGAAGAATATCAATGGGCGGCTATGCCTTACTGCCACCTGCTACCTTTTACCGAGGCACATCAGTGGCAGGTTGAGGTTCGTATGCCCGACCTGATGCGTGCCGACTTTGAAGAGTGGTGTGACTACGTCGCTCGCGATGCGTGCGTACGCTTGCGCGACGATCCGAAACTGATTGGCTACTTCTACTGTGATTGTCCGCAGTGGGTGCACACCTCGCCTGACACGAAGTGGCGTGGGTCGTTAGTCGATCCAGCCCTGCTCGAATCAGAGGCAGGCCGCCGTGAACTCTCTGCGATTGCCGAACGCTACTACAGGGTCACCCATGATGCTATCCGCCGCTACGACCCGAACCACCTAATCCTCGGTGACCGATGGGAAGCAAACGCAGTGCTACCCGATGAAGTCGTCCGTGCGGCACTGCCCTACGTCAATGTGCTCAGTTTTCAATGTTTTGGGACAGTGGAGAATATCGCCACGAAGATGCGTCACTGGGCGAACTTCGCAGATAAACCGGTTCTGCTGGCAGACGCGGCGGGACATATACGCTCACACGGCGATACCCGCTGGCCCCCGACAGCAGACCGCTTGCACGATGCAGACCACTATCGTCAAGTGATGGACGCGCTCTGGGATATCCCGCAATGCGTCGGATACCACCTATGTGGTGCCTACATTAAGAACAACGCACGCAAGTCCGGATTCCGCGACCACACAAACAGTCAGATTAACGAGACAGTGGCTGGTATTCGCGCCGTCAACACCGAAATGCAACGGAGACAAAATCCATGACATATACACTTAGGTGTTTTTACTCTGGAGATTGATAATGAAGAATTTTTGTAGTCCAGTCTATATTGCCCTTTTCTTAATAGCAGCAACTGCTGTTTGGTATTTCGGGCATCATCGTCCCGCGCAGGAAATACTTAAGGCTGAACCGGAGAAGGTGTACCGGACAACGCTTCCCAGTGTGCTCAAATCATTATGGACCGCCCTATAAAGGAAAAGTGTTTACTTAATTGTCGACTTCATTATAAATTACAAACCTGCTGGTGAGGTTCCACCTCGCCTAATGGAAGGTTGCAATGGCAAGATATATCTTACCAATAGTAATTTTCACGGCTGCTTTTTTCTGAGGTATAGTATCTACCGTGGATGGACAAAAAAATCCAGAGGTGAATATGGTTGAACGTTGGGGAATATTTGAACTGACCTTGAATGGACCGGACACAGGAAATCCGTTCACCGAGGTCGAATTAACAGCAGAATTTAAACAAGAGGGTCGGACTTTCGAGCCACACGGGTTCTATGACGGAGACGGGATTTATAAAATTCGCTTCATGCCGGACGCAATCGGCGAATGGACGTGCACGACGAAAAGTAACCGCGCCGAACTCAACGGCAAGACTGGGCAGTTTACGTGCATCGACCCCTCTGAAGGGAACCACGGCCCCGTGCAGGTCTATAAAGATTACTACTTGCAATACGCCGATGGAACGCCGTATCACCAATTTGGGACGACCTGTTATGCCTGGGCACATCAAGGCGAGGCGATGGAGGAACAGACGCTCGAAACGCTCACCGAAGCCCCCTTTAACAAGATGCGGATGTGCATTTTTCCAAAAGATTACGTCTACAACAAAAATGAACCGGTTTACTATCCGTTTGAAGGAAAACCCTTAAAAGATTGGGACTTCACAACATTCAATCCTGAATTCTGGCAGCATTTTGAACAACGCGTTCAGGATATCTTAGACCTCGGTATTGAGGCGGACATCATCCTATTTCATACTTATGATCGGTGGGATTTTGAGAATATGGATGCCGAGAGCGATGATCGCTACATCCGTTACGCTGTTGCGCGATTAGCCGCGTTCCGTAATGTCTGGTGGTCTCTCGCAAATGAATTTGACATCATGCCTGCGAAACAGGAATCAGACTGGGATCGGTTTTTCCAAGTGATCCGCGACCATGACCCCTATCAGCGTTTACGTGGGATCCACAACTGTAGACGTTGGTATGACCACAATAAGCCATGGGTAACACACACCAGCATCCAAACCTCTAATATGGCGGGTGGTATTAACTATCGCAGGCAATATGGAAAACCTGTCATCTACGATGAGTGCCGCTATGAAGGCGATGTTCCGCAGGGGTGGGGAAATATCACCGCAGAACAGATGGTCCAAAACTTCTGGGCAGGCACCGTTTCTGGATGCTACGTCGGACACGGAGAGACATACAAACACCCCGAAGACCTCCTCTGGTGGGCAAAGGGTGGTGTGCTGCGGGGTGAGAGTCCACCGCGAATTGCATTCCTCAAAGACTTCATGGCGGATGCCCCCGCCTTTGATACGCTTGAACCGATCGGCGATGAAACGGGGAGATATGTCCTTGCCAAACACGGGGAATACTATCTCACTTACACAACCGAACCGCAGACGATAACACTGGACTTGCAAGGGAAGCAGCCGTATAAAGTTGATCGTGTGGATACTTGGAACATGAAAGTCGTTCCAGTCGGCACGGCACAGCCCGGCGAGCATACGTTCGCTTCGCCGCATAGCGGTGTTGCTTATCGCTTTACACCGTACGCCCCCGGCGAGAAACTCCGTCCGGAGGCGAAAGCATCCGCCGATGTGCTTCAAGGGAGTGCCCCACTTACAGTGAATTTCTCAGCAGCAGGCGATCTGGCACACCACTGGACTTTCGGAGACGGCACAACGTCCACTGAATCGGATCCGATGCATATTTACCAAAGCCTTGGTCAATACGTTGTAACGCTCACGGTGATGGACCCGGAGGGTGACACGGCAACGACATCTCTCGCAATCCATGTATCACCGGAAGCACCCGTTGACATCGGAACGCACACAGAATTCCCCGGTTCACGCGATGGACTCGTTTTTTTTTGGCACGGCACACTTGAAGGCAGTGGAAATATTGAATCCCGCGGCGATGCCAAGATTGATGAAGATGGACAGATGGATCTAACCGGTGGCGCGTTCCTTACTGGAAATGTGAATGACACGCTTTTCGCAGCGTGTCAGGAAAGCAATCAATTAACACTTGAGTGTCTCGTTACAACGGAGAATCTGAATCAGGATGGTCCCGCACGGATTATCACGTTTTCAAATGACATTACCCATCGCAATTTCACCTTTGGACAGGTTGGAAATCGTTTTGCTGTGAGAATTCGCACGCCACGGACTGGATCAAACGGATTAGGCGGTGAGTTTTCTTTCGGCAAGATTGAGGCGGGGAAATCGACACACGTTATCGTTAGTTATTTTCATGGAAACGTCTACTGCTATATCAATGGCGAACTTGTCCATGTTAGCAACGGAACGCAAGGGGATTTCAGCAATTGGGAACGCTATCCGTTGCTTTTCGGTGATGAAGCGAGTGGCGGTCGGAATTGGGAAGGCAAACTCAGCCGTGTAGCGATCTACAGCCGTTTCGTTGGCGTAGAAGAAGCCGCGCATAAATTCAAACTGGTTCAAGGTGAATAAAATCTACATGCTTGAGCGTTTAGAATCGGTCAACAACCAAATCAAAAGTACCGGACATCACTTTACACCTCTGGCAGTGTATAAACACCGCGTCGAACCTTTACAATTTCACCGATCCCCACGAGGCGCGTGAGTTCAGTATTTATTGCTTTTGGATGTCCTTGAATCGCCGCCACGAGTTCGGGTGTTTTTTTCTGTCCATCGGCGAGAAGTGCGAGAATTTGCTCTCGGAAAGGAACACGCGCACTTTTCCCGCCCCTTAGCCTTCGTAAGACTCGGTTCGCCTGCCTTGGGGAGCATCCTAATACACGTTCTACTTCTTGTCTGCTGGATTCAGGTGTCAGATTGTCGCGTTCCGTCTCAAAACGTTGGCGTGTCGTTATCACCTCAGCGAGGTTATCTAACCCACCGGCAACATCGAAATCTTTCCAGTCAAAAAGGAGCGTTTCAGGTCTGTCGGTGATCTCAGGAATTCGCAAACCCGTAATCAACATAACTTTCTTGTTTGCCAAACGGTTCAGCTGAGCCAACGCTATAATCTCTGTGAATATACGGGTGGCCTCTTTTTTATAGACGCTCTGGACGCGTGCGTCTTTGTAACGGTAGGACTCGGTTTCCATTTCATAAGAGAGGGGCTCCGCGTCGTTTCCAAACAAGATCCGCGTGCGGTTCAAAAGCGTGGGTGCTCCCATTTCCGGGATGCCAACCATCCAGATGACCTGCGCTTCTTGAAGGGCGATTTCCAATCCTTCCGCTTCTCGAAAATCTTGAAAATTCGTCAAGAAACAGACATTCTCATTTTTCACGATATCCTTCAGCTGCTCAATTGCGTAAGCATGGGTGATAATCCCGTGCTTAAGAGTTCGATCCCTTTCGATTTCCGCTTGGATCCTGGAAAAAATGTGCTGCCCTGTTTCAGACATCCCCATAGTATCCCAAGTGTTGCTGAAGTCTAAAATTGTCTCCCGTGGATAGATACCGGTGCGAATCTGAAAAACGCGGTTTCCGAGAATCCATGCCACCGGTTCCGGGCGAAAGATCTCAGTTTCTACATCCAGGAATGCCCGCCGTAAATGTTCAGCATCAAGAGCTGGCATATTGACGAAAAGGTATTCGACGCCTGGATGCAGCACCGGCGGCACCCGGAACTGTAGGACTTCGTCCTTCCATTGCATCGGCGCATCAGCGTCACGTGTGTAATGTTCAAAGAAACATTTGAGTTGATGCCAAAACGTCCAACTTGGATCCGCATAAATCGCCGGGAACACCTGAATGTTTTCAACAGTCGCCTCATTAACCTGACCCATCTGTTCAATGATCTCTGCTTCCAACCATTGAAACGTCTCGACCACTGTTCGGACCCGTTTGATAGCGTTTCCATGGGATTTATCTCTGATGCCTACTGCATTCAGTAGTGCCAGCGCAAAGTTGCCTAAGGCATTCCCTTGCCAATTGGCAATCCACGCCTTGAGTGTGGTTCTCGAGAGTTCGCATCTCAGAAACAGTTTATCCTCTCCAGCGGTATTGGTGATACAGAGCGGTCGTGTTCCCTCGTCCATTTCGAGAAGTTGTTCCGCCATTTTTGCGTATGCTGGGTCCGAAAACAGTCGAGTACTTGGGATATCTTTCACCGGATCCCAGAGATGCATCCGATCCGGTGACTCTGCCACCGAGCTGACATCTCGACTTTGAAGAAATCGCGATGCTACTGCCGCAAGATCAACACTCGGTACCTTTAAACAGATTGCCTTACGCGTACGCAGAACGGATTCTACTTCAGGGTCTTTCTCTGCGTCTATCTCGGCAGTAAATCCAAGGACACGCACATTCCTATCGAAAGCACGCTGCACCTGAACACTCATCTCTGGAGGGGTCTCATCAGCACTTTCGGTCGGTTCGGACTTCTGTAATATAGGCGTAGGACGTTTTATTGACAGTGGACTCAGTTTCCCCTCCCGTATAGCGACCACCTTAGCGTCTATAGGCAGCCCTGTCGCAGGAATCGGCGGCAAGATGCCAGTATCCTTCCAAACGTCTGTGAGAAGCGTTGCCTCCAGAGGCAGCCCGGTATCGGCGGTAGACGCACGTAACCACACACCCGCTTCATCCTCCCACAATGAGACCTCTGTGTCGTCAATCTCATCACCGTGTCGCCGCCAATAGTGAAATCCATCCTCTTGTCTGACATAAGAAAACCCGCGCATAAAAAACGCCTCTTTGGCGAGATCAAGTTTGCCCGATCCGAGAGAGTATGGTGCCTCGGGGATATTCTCTTTGTGTTCTACATTTTGCGAAACAGGTGCGTGCAGTGCAGCGCGAAGTGCATCAATCGGTGCAAAGAAAACCTCTTTAGGAATTACAGGCGGATCTAACAGATTTCCAAGCAGGATTTCATAACGCGCATCCCAACAATTGTGTCCGTTCTCACCGAAAATTTCAATAGATGCTTTGTGTCGGTGCGGATGCTCTGCCGTCGATGTCTGTTTATTGACATACAATAGGGGCCGCTCGGTATTGGGGTGCAGGTACCCCGGTATCCGACAAGAAAAACGCAGCCCACCCGACTTTGACAGCGTCAACAACGGGTTCGCAACGGCGTTAACAAGTGCCTGAACGCACGCAAGAACGGCATCCGGGGCAGCACAGATGGCTTCATATTTAAAGTCGATATCATGCCAGGGCGCGCCGTCGCGTGCCGAGGGCATACCTGTATACACGTGAATCCCGCACGACTTGTGCCATTGGATGATCCCCCAGTCCCTCACCCCTTGACGTTTCAAGAACCGTTCCCCTCCAAAATATCGTGGGGGACGGTCAGTTCCAGGGGCTTGCCCGATTGGCATAAAGGAAATGCCCGCTGCCTCCAAATCTTGAAGCATCACAGGGTATCCGTGTGCACAATAGACTGTGAAATGATAAGGAAGCCCTTTGTAAAGCGGGGGTGCTGAGATTGTCTTCCGTTGCTTAAGTGGCTGCTCGTGCCGGCGGTGGCAGTGGGCAATTATATCTTCCAAGACATTGGTTGTCATCAATACACTTCCCTACAGTAAGGTGTTTTTCTTGAACTCGGTAAATTCCAAATATCCATTCTGCCAAGAAGGAGAACGCTAAAATCCAAAGTAGAATCCCGGACCTTACTGAATGATTTTTTTGATAGCCTGAGTTCAATATAAGATGCCAGATGTGGATGGGTAGAAAATGATAGATATTTATCAAAAAAAATAACCCTGACAGAGTACTGACTGCCTACTATTGAGCACTATCTCAAATGCGTGTAATTTTTCATCAATCTCGCTTCAACTCAACCGACACGCCTGTGG
>VXXH01000307.1 GCA_009835515.1 Candidatus Poribacteria bacterium | reverse complement strand
GTATAATTATAGAGATTTAGTCGTGATCGCAATGCCTACCTCGGTTTCAGAATAGCATCTCGCGATGCTATTTATATTTTTAGAATTGAACTTACGCGCGCACTGCACATATAAGAGCGAGGACAATAATGTCAGCAGCAAATTTAAAACAGCGGATTCACAATGGAGAACACGTCTATGGTGCTAACGTCTCAATGGCGACATCCCGCGATGCGCTCGTCGCCAGAGTCGAAGAAGGCGGCTACGATTTTGTCGCCGTTGATAGCCAACACTCTCCGTACAACGAAGACCGGCTCGTTGCCTTTTGCAATATGGCAAATGAACTGGAGATTCCAGTCAATTTTCGGATTAAACATACCCGAAACGCCTATCTCATTGGAAACTACCTCGACTTGGGTCCCTCTGGTATTGAGGTGCCGCAAGTTGAATTAGACGAAACAGTAGACGAAGCAGTCGCCGCTTTCTATTACCCGCAGCAGGGCATCCGGAGTTGGGGCGGTGCCCCTCGCGTGAATTCCGCAGGCAAAGAACGGCTCGAATATGCCGAATGGTGGAACAACAACGGAATCCTCTGGATGCAAATCGAATCCATAGAAGCCGTCACACACGCGCGACACCTTGCCAAGCCCGGTGTCGATTGCCTCTCTTTCGGACCCGCTGATCTGACATTTAGCATGGAGGGACACCCGAATCACGCGCTTCAGACTGTAGATGCCTGTGTTGAATACGTTGCCAGAGCCTTGGAGGGAACGACAACCACTGTCTGCTTTAGGAACGGAAATCCCAGCACACGCCAGAAATACGCAGATATGGGCGTTACTGTCTTTTTAGAATAGCCATCAGCCGTCAGCAATCGGCTTTCAGTCAGAGCCTTCTTATGGTCGTTACCTGTAAAGTAACCGCCACAAGTTGTTTAATGACGGTTGAAAGCCATTCTTCTGAAAACTGATAACTGATAACTATTAAAAATATGTTAAACTACGGATTGGTAAGCACAGCAATAGTGGGGGAGGATAGGACACAACTACTTGAGGGCATGCGCCTGTTAGCGAAAATCGCGCACAAACACGGTATCCCGATTACGTGGGCAATAGACACGAAGTCCGCGCCAGTCGTCGCTAAATTGCTCACAGCGTGGCATACTGAGGTTGGGGATGTTCCGCTACTAACGCTTGACATCAAGCCGATGTGGGATTCAAATTGGGAGGCACAACGAGAAGCGAACCCGGGCAGTAGCACAGAAGCCATGGCATCACACGTCGTCACGATGCGTGAGAAACTGCCAGAATATATATCTAAAGAGTGGGAAAGAATCAAGCGCGTACTACCTTGGGCAGAGCCGAGTGTGGCAGGCGCGGTGTTCAAGAACGATGTGCTCCTTCGCGCACTCGAACAGTCTGGGTTCCAAGGACTCTGGGGGTATCACTGGAACCAACAGGATACAGCTGATACTAAATCTGACACACCCGAATCAGAAATGGATCGGGGCGGTTTTGGATGCTTTTATCCGCTTGAGGTTTCAACGTTCAGCGATGCAATTGTAACACGAGAGACACCGGATGAAAGTCTTGCGCACCAATTTAAAAACATCGTCGGTATCCCATACCAGACCGCTGGTCATCTCACAGAAGGCACCGATAATCTCCGCGCCGCGCTTTTGAATGGAATAGCGCAGCAGCATTACGATATCTACGTAGAAAATATCGCATGGAATCCGTGGCTCGGTTATATTGAACATATTGATCCGCTTACCGTTGCGCAGCTTGGAGCGGAGGGGCTGGAACGTCTGAATACCTACTTCGCGCACGTTGTCAGCGTTGAAGATACAAAACCGATACCGCTTTCTCAAATGGTTGACGATTATATGTTCCATTGTGAGAAAACCGAACCGACGGCTGTTGTAGCGAAAAACGTAGAGACGCAAGACGCAGCTGCCAATCCGAAATCTACGTTAAGGATGCTCTATTGTGATGCAGCGTGTGAATTCGCCTTCGTTGAAGGTGGCATGGAACCCGTTGAGATTAAAAATTATATCAGTGAACGGGTATTGCAATCTGATGCGAGCAAACCTGTTTTAACAGGTTTTTCGCCGATTCGGCACCGCACAGAATTACGCATCACTATCACGGTAGAATCGATCAAAGCAATGCCTTATGGCATAACCGTATGGGGCGATCACGAGGGCTTACAATTAACTGAATCTAACGCGGATGATGTTAGGTGGATAGGGAAATACGCGCTCTTTATACGCCTGACATTGCAAGCTGGCAAGAACGAATTTAACCTTAAACTGACAATCTAATTAGGCTTACGCAAATTGAAAAAAATCGGCATATTTTGCTGAAAAGATCGTTACTGGGTTGTATTTAACCCTTAAATCCCCTTATCAGGCGGACTTTAAGAGGAAATGCGTAGGTACTACTAATTTTCTATAGGACTCACATCTTTTGACCAGCAACTCGACACCGAACATAATGGAGGAAGGCATGAATTGAGGGTCAAAATAGAGAAATCGGCGCGAAAACCCAATCGTTGAAAAATCAAAGAGGTATAGAACAATGGAAAAAGTATTGGGACTCAGATGCCGTGAATGTGATAACAAATATCCGAAAGAACCCCTTCACGTTTGCGAATTCTGTTTTGGTCCCCTCGAAGTAGACTATAACTATGAAGCGATACAAAAATCTATCTCAAGACGCTCAATAGAAAACGGACCCGAAAACTTATGGCGTTACGCCGATCTCCTCCCAATAGACGGCGAACCGACTGATGGGCACAGCACCGGGTTCACACCGCTCATCCGAGCGAAAAACCTCGGAGAAGCGCTCGGGGTCAAGGAACTCTATATAAAAGACGACTCTGTCTGTCACCCGACGCTCTCTTTCAAGGACCGTGTTGTCGCCATCGCTCTGAGTAAAGCCAAGGAGTTTGACTTTGACACGGTCTCTTGCGCCTCTACCGGTAATCTCGCGAACGCCGTTGCAGCACACGCTGCCATCGCCAAACTGAACTGCTTCATCTTCATCCCTGCCGACCTTGAAGTCGGTAAAATCGTCGCATCTCTCGTTTATGCCCCCACAGTCGTGGGCATTACGGGTACTTATGACGAGGTGAACCGGCTCTGTAGTGAAGTCGGCGGTGTCTACCCGTGGGCATTTGTTAACATAAACATCCGTCCCTTCTATGCCGAAGGCTCAAAAACGCTCTGCTTTGAACTGATCGAACAACTCGGTTGGGAGGCACCCGCACATATCGTTGCTCCCGCCGCCGGGGGTTCCCTTATCACAAAGATTGGTAAGGCACTCAAAGAATTCCACCTTTTGGGGCTAATAGACAAACCGAACACCAAAATACACGTCGCCCAAGCGGAAGGCTGCGGTCCGATCGTTAACACCTATAAAGAAGGTGGCGATTTCGTGAAGCCTGTCCGACCGAACACAATCGCTAAATCGCTCGCGATTGGTAACCCTGCCGACGGCATCTATGCGGTTGATACAGTCCGCAATTCCGGTGGTGTCGGCGAACACGCCACCGATATTGAAATCGTAGAAGCCATCAAACTCCTTGCCGCTACAGAGGGAATCTTCACCGAAACGGCTGGGGGTGTTACGCTCGCCGCTGCGAAAAAATTGATAGAAAATGGGCATATTCAACCCGACGAACCGACAGTGCTCGCGATCACCGGCAACGGTTTCAAGACCATTGAGGCACTTGAAAACAAAACCGATACAACGCATATCATTCCACCACAACTCAACGCTTTTCGGAAACTGATGACGGAGATTGGATAGGGCTCGGTTGAAGATTGTGCCTAAAATAGATGGTAGGCTTCTTGTCTTTCTGATTCAAACGTGCTTGGACTTTAGCACAATGTGAACATTCTATACGGAGGATTCAGAACATGACGCAACAAGAAATCCACGAAGTCGAGCAAGGCATACGTCCGCCAGAAAGTGTCAAAATGACGTTAGAGGAGTTCCTTGAACATGATGTAGAAGGGCATGAATACATAGATGGCAAATTAGTCCCCAAATCACCGTCACTCCCTCCAGAGATGTGCGCAATACCCACCACAATGACATTGGAAGAGTTTCTGGAGCATGATGTAGAAGGGTATGAATACGTTAAGGGAGAATTAGTACCCATGGCACCGCCGTCAAGAGAACATGGCGAAATTAGCGTCAATGTCATTCATTATTTGTATGAACATGTTTATCAGCAGAAATTAGGTCGTTTATATACGGCAGAGACGACATTTCAAGTTGGGGAACGTACGGCAAAACCGGATGTGGCGTTTGTTGCAACTGCCCAGTTGACTGGTGACAAAACAAAGGGCTTTTCAATACCACCCGATTTGGCAATTGAAGTTGTTTCTCCGTCAGATGTGCTGTCCCGTATTGCAGAAAAGGTATTCGCGTATTTGGATGCGGGAACCCGCCTGGTTTGGGTGATTGAACCTATTTCTAAAACAGTAACGGTATATCGCTCCGAGACAGACATTGAAACATTAACACGTGAGGACACACTTACTGGCGAGGATGTCGTCCCAGGATTCACTTGCTTAGTCGCTCACCTATTTGAGTAGTTCACATCCGAGCAAAACATGGAAACGCTACAGGGTATACTTGAACGTATCGTCTATGAGAACCCTGACACCGGTTATACTGTCGGGAGGCTCTCCGCGCGGGACCATGCCGAACTCCTCACCGTCGTTGGCAATTTGGCATCTGTTAACCCCGGCGAGAGCCTCCTCCTCCAAGGCGAATGGGTAGACAATGCTAAATACGGCAGACAGTTCCAAATTGAGAAGTATGAAACCATCCTACCTGCGAATGTCGTCGGGCTAAGAAAATACCTCGGCTCAGGACTCATTAAAGGCATCGGTCCGAAGATGGCGGCACTCATTGTCCGTAAGTTCGGTATGGATACGATGGACATCATCGAGCACGAACCCGACAAACTCGCACGTGTACCGGGTATCGGGCGGAAACGCGTGGAAATCATTAAAGAAGCGTGGGAGGCACAACGCGAAATTAAAAACGTCATGCTCTTCCTGCAATCACACGATGTGAGCACGGCGCATGCCGCAAAGATTTACAAGACCTACGGAAACGATGCAATCCCGACTGTCACAGAAAACCCATACCAACTCGCAGATGATATTTACGGCATCGGATTTGTAACCGCTGACACGATCGCACAGAAACTCGGCATGGATAAGGACGCACCACAACGCGTAGAAGCCGGGATCAAATACGTCCTCAGCCAAAAAGCGGATGATGGACACGTCTTTCAACACCGTCCCGAACTCATTGAGGCGTGCCAGACCATGCTGGAGCAGGAACCTGAATCGATTGAGAAAGGTATCCATGCACTCGTTGAAAAAGAGGAAATTATAAATCCCAGTTTCACAGACTTGACAGGCTCCGACGAACAGGTCGACATAGGCGAAACGCAAGACAACTACGATATTAGCAATCAGCAATCAGGAACCAATAACCAAAAAGAGGTGCCTGATGCAGATCAGAAACCCCTTCCAACTGATAACCAACAACTGATAACTGACAACCATTCCGCCATCTACCTCGCCCCTTTTTACTACGCCGAACTGGGAGTCGCTAACCAGTTTTCGAGACTCCTCGCTTACGGTGAGGGGCACAATATCAGTCACACTGAAACCGATACGTCGTCATCTAAGATTGCCGGATTTCTTACGCAATTAGAGAACGAAATGCGTCTCCATTTCGCACCACAGCAACGCGAGGCGATCCATACGGCGATGACAGCACGCGCAATGATTCTCACCGGCGGACCCGGCACCGGTAAAACGACAACGACAGTCGGCATGATTCGTCTGTTTGCAGCACAAGGCAAACACATCACCTTAACAGCACCCACTGGACGCGCCGCGAAACGTCTCAGCGAAACAACCGGCGGCGAAGCCAAAACCATCCATCGACTCCTCGAATTCTCCCCGCAAATTAACAGTTTTAAACGCAATCGCCAGAACCCTTTAGAGACGGATGTCGTCATTGTTGACGAAACGTCTATGGTGGACCTTGTCCTTATGAATCGATTGATGCAGGCAATCCGTCCAAGTACGACTGTCATCCTTATCGGCGACGTTGATCAGTTACCCTCTGTCGGTGCTGGCAACGTACTCAAAGCACTCATCGATTCGCAAAAGATACCGGTCATTGCGCTGACTGAAATATTCCGTCAAGCGCAAGAGAGTATGATTGTCACAAACGCACATTATATTAACAAAGGCGATTTCCCCGAACTCACTGGCGACGCAGATCGGAACTTTTTCTTTCTGGAGGAGGAAGATCCCGAAGCAATTACCGAATTAATCTGTTCTCTCATTGCCGACCGCTTACCGCAGCACTACGATTACCATCCCATAGACGACATCCAACTCCTATGTCCGATGCGACGCGGAACACTCGGTACTGAAAACCTCAACAAACGCCTCCAAGAAGTCTTGAACCAAGAATATACTGCGCCAACAACGCATCCGTTGGAAAAGTCGCGCTTTGGAACTCGCACCGACGCACAAACATCGCGTTTCGGAAACACGTCCGCCACCGTTGGCGGTTTCCGCATCGGTGATAAAGTGATGCAGATCCGTAACAACTACGATTACGACGTGTTTAACGGCGATATCGGAAGGGTTGTAGCAATCGAACGCCTTGACAAAAAAGTCCACATCCAGTACCCTGATAAACAGGTCGCTTATGATACGGCAGATCTCGGGGAACTCGTCTTGGCGTACGCCACGACGATCCACAAAGCACAAGGCAGCGAGTATCCCGCCGTTGTTATCCCGTTGCACACACAACACTATCTCATGTTACAGCGGAATCTTCTTTATACCGGCATCACCCGTGCGAAGGAGCGCGTCGTCATCGTCGGTACCAAAAAGGCACTCGGCATCTGTATCCGCAACAATCAGGTAATGGAGCGCAACAGTTACCTCGCTGAACGGCTGAATAGCAGTCAGTAATCGGCTTTCAGCAATCAGAAAGAGCGGGCGTTGAAGTAGAACTCTCCCACTGACTGTTGATAGCCATACAAAGGAGCAAAACATGAAACGACTTGTCCTATTTCTTATTGTTTATCTTTTACTTTTCGCACAAACCCATGGGTATTCCGAGGTCACATTGCCACGTGTCATCGGCAGCAATATGGTACTGCAACGTGATATGCAGGCACCCATCTGGGGGTGGGCATCCGCCGGTGAAGAGGTCACCATAACGCTCAGTGCTGAAGTCGAAGGTGCCGAACCGATTTCAACAACCACTGCAGTTGCGGACGCGGAAGGCAATTGGCAGACCAAACTCCCCGCTATGGCAGCTGGCGGTCCCTATACACTCCGAGTCAAGGGCAGTAACACCCTCGAACTGACAAACGTGCTTTTCGGCGAAGTCTGGGTTTGCTCCGGGCAGTCGAACATGCAATGGTCCGTGAGTGCCTCAAAAGACAGTGAAGCAGAAATCGCCGCAGGAATGTATCCGAAGATTCGACTGTTCTATGTGCCGAGAGTCGCATCAGGACTGCTTCAACAAGATGTCGCGGCAGATTGGCATGAAACTACGCCTGAGACAGTCGCCAGTTTCTCCGCTGTCGCCTACTATTTCGGACGGAAACTCTATAAAAATCTTGATGTACCGATCGGGCTAATCAACACCTCGTGGGGCGGCACCCGTATTGAACCGTGGACACCGCCTGTCGGTTTCGCCGTTGTGCCTGCGCTTGCGTCCATATCCAAAGAGGTTCAAGATGTGCAAGCGAACTATCGCTCGCAACTCCCGGAAAAAATGAACGAAATTGAAGCGTGGATCGCCGAAACACGGGAAGCATTGGAAACCGGAGCACAACTTACACAGATGCCTAACAATACGCATCCATTAGCGCACCAACAGAGACCAACGGCACTTTACAACAGTATGGTACATCCAATTGTCCCTTATGCGATGCGCGGCGCACTCTGGTATCAAGGTGAATCTAACCTCCGAGAGGGGATGCTCTACCACGAAAAGATGAAGGCGCTGATCAATGGCTGGCGTGATGTCTGGGGACAAGGCGATTTCCCGTTCTATTTTGTACAACTTGCACCCTTCAATTACGGCGGACGCAATGCGAACCCACTGTTCCTACCCCAAATCTGGGAAGCACAAGCAGCAACGTTGGCACTCCCCAATACCGGTATGGCGGTGACAACTGACATCGGGAACCTCAGAGACATCCATCCGCGAAACAAACAGGATGTCGGTAGACGACTGGCGCTGTGGGCACTTGCCAAGGACTACGGCAGAGATGATGTGATCTATTCCGGTCCGCTCTACAAATCAATGGCAGTCGAAGGAAACACGATCCGACTCACGTTCGATCACATCGGTAGCGGTTTAACCTCGCAAGATCAAAAACCGCTCACATGGTTCCAAATCGCCGATGAAGATAAGCAATTCGTTGAAGCCCAAGCAATAATTGATGGCGATACCGTCATCGTCTCCAGCGAAACTATCGAGAATCCGGTCGCTGTTCGATTCGGGTGGCATCAGAGCGCAGAACCGAATTTCGTGAACAAGGAAGGCTTACCTGCATCACCGTTCCGTACGGATTCATGGTAAAATAGCCATTATAGTAAAATTTATGCATTCCGCAACTATCTAATTGAAGGAACAAAGATATGGAACTAACGCTGCTATTTCTCATTGGCTTTCTATCACTTCTCATCGGAAGTATCGCGTATTCCGGCGTTATACTGCCGCGTGTCTTCGGCAGCAACATGGTCCTGCAGCGCGACATGCAGGCACCTATCTGGGGATGGGCATCCCCAGGCGAAGAGATTACCATAACACTCAGTACTGAAGCCGAAGATGTCAAACCAGTTACAACAACCGCTGTCGCCGACGCTGATGGCAATTGGCAAGTTAAACTCCCAGCGATGGCAGCTGGCGGTCCCTACACGCTCCGAATTAAAGGCAGTAACACCCTCGAACTGACAAACGTGCTTTTCGGCGAAGTCTGGGTCTGTTCCGGGCAGTCAAACATGGAATGGTCCGTAAGTATCTCAAATGATAGCGAGGCAGAGATCGCCGCAGCGATGTATCCGAAAATCCGACTGTTCCATATCCCGCGAGTCCCGTCAGGTTTACCTCAGCAAGATGTTGAGGCGGATTGGTACGAAACCACACCTGAGACAATCCCGAATTTCTCGGCTGTCGCCTACTATTTCGGGCGGAAACTCTATAAAAATCTTGATGTACCGATCGGGCTAATCAACACCTCGTGGGGCGGTACCCTCATTGAACCGTGGACACCCCCTGCAGGTTTTGCCGGTGTGCCTGCACTTGCGTCTATAAACAAGGAAGTCGAAGACATACAGTCAAACTATCGCGCGCAACTCCCAGACAAAATAAACGCGATAGAAGCCTGGATCGCCGAAACCCGTAAAGCATTGGGAACTGATGCACAGCTTAGACCGATGCCTGATAATACGCATCCCTTAATGGATGCTGGGAGACCGACTGCACTCTACAACGGTATGGTGCATCCAATCGTTCCTTACGGCATACGCGGCGCACTCTGGTATCAAGGCGAATCAAACCATCAAGACGGTATGATCTATCACCAGAAGATGAAGGCACTCATCAACGGGTGGCGAGAGGTTTGGGAGCAAGGAGATTTCCCGTTCTATTTCGTGCAACTCACACCCTTCAATTACAGTAATCAAGAGGAAGGTCAGTTTTTCCTGCCGCAAATCTGGGAAGCACAAACAGCAACGTTGGCACTCCCCAATACCGGTATGGCGGTGACAACCGACATCGGGAACCCGAGAGATGTTCATCCGCGCAATAAACAGGATGTCGGCAGACGGCTGGCATTGTGGGCACTTGCGAAGGACTACGGCAGGGATGATGTGACCTATTCCGGTCCGCTCTACAAATCAATGGCAGTCGACGGAAATACAATCCGACTCACGTTTGATCACGTCGGTAGCGGTTTAACCTCGCAAGATCAAAAACCGCTCACATGGTTCCAAATCGCCGGTGAAGATAAGCAATTCGTTGAAGCGCAAGCAACAATTGATGGCGATACGGTCGTCGCCTCCAGCGATGCTATCGCAAATCCAGCCGCTGTCCGATTTGGCTGGCATCAGAGCGCGGAACCGAATTTTGTCAACAAGGAGGGACTCCCTGCCTCACCGTTTCGTACACATCCATGGTAAACGTTAAAGACGATTGACAGGACTCGGCACACTGCGGTATACTATCTAATATGAGACAACACTACGACAATGCCGCCAAATTCGTAACCGTAGGTTATCCAAAACCCTTTGCAGAGCACATTCTTGACTATCCAAATCTCATCGTCCTGGAGGAATTAGCAACCGAGCAAGTCACGCTGAAAACGCACTACACCGATAGCACACTGAAAGTGCAATTTCCAGACGAGGTTGCTATCCTTCACAATGAGGTACAAACTTACGATAGTCGCGAACCGATGCCGTTCCGTTTTGCGGGTTATAACGGTTTTCTGATTAGGCAACATCAACTGAATGTTTACTGCAATGTTCTCTATCTACATCCTCGTGCCGGGCTGAACGATCCCAGTTTTTATGCATATCGGAGGCATGGTTGTGAGTATAAACACCAATATAGAGTAGTTCGACTGGTTGAGATAGAGGGACAATCAATTTTGGAGCTGCAGGAACCGGGTTTACTACCGCTCACGCCGTTAATGAAACCGCCTTCGGGGATAAACGCGGTTCAATGGTTCGACAAATGTGTTGATGCAACAACTGTTTCAAATGTAGGCTCAGAGGATCTGAATCTCTTATTGGCGGCTTTGGGGATCTTTGGCGGGTTGATTCACGACAGACAACTGATAGAACAACGTTTACCGGAGGGTATCATGCAAGAATCTCCTTTTTTTCAAGAGTATATGAAAGAAGCAGAAGAACGCGGGCTTGAACGCGGGCTTGAACGTGGGCTTGAACGCGGGCGAAGAACGGGCACCATCGACTCAATTCTGACACTCCTCAGTGACCGGTTTCAGCAGGAAGCCGTGCAAGCCTTAAAACCGAGACTTGAAACTATTGAAGATTTGGAACGCCTAAAAGAGTTGCTCCGCGCAGCACCCCGAGCACAAAGTTTAGAAACCTTCGCGCAAGGCATGCAAAAATCATAGGCAAGATATGTTCTGTTGTTACCTCACTAAATAAAGGCTAAGAACATGAAGATTACCGCGATTAAAACCTTTATGGCACGCTTCGGAAACCGTCCCCGCGGCCTTATCAAAGTCGAAACAGACGAAGGACTCTACGGATGGGGTGAGGCTTACTCCACAGGGCCCGACCTCTCTGTTGAACCCATTGCTGACTACATCTTTGAGATGATTCAAGGCGACGACCCCAGACGGATTGAGTATATCATGCTGAAACTGCATCAGCAGTTCCGTTTTCCAGCAGGCGGTGCCGGACTCGCCGTCATCTCTGCCGTAGATCACGCACTCTGGGACATCAGTGGCAAGGCAGCAGGCTTACCGGTCTATATGCTCCTCGGTGGGCACGCGCGAGATCGCGTGCGCGTCTACCGTGGTATCGGCGGCAGAGACGGTATTGAAGCCGCCGATCAGGCACATAAACTCCATGAAGAGTGGGGGTTCACGGCTTTCAAGACCGGTCCCTATCAACTCGACCCGGACGCGAATCGATGGGGACGCGTCTGCGATGCAGCGGCTACCTATTTTGAGCAGATCCGTGAGAATACGCCGTCCGACTGGGAGATCGCCTTCGACCCACACGCCAAAATCTTCGAGCCGATTCGCGCACTCCAGCTCGCTAACGCCCTTGCGCCCTACGATCCGTATTTCTACGAGGAACCGCTCCGTCCCGAACACATCCCTGCCTGGACGCGCCTACGCTCCCAGATGCAAGTACCACTCGCGACAGGGGAATCCCTCTACACACGTTTTGAGTTTTTAGACATCATCGCAGGACAGGGTGCCGATATTATCCAACCGGACATCTGTGTCTGTGGTGGATTGTTAGAGATGCGCAAAATCGCTGCGATTGCCGAAGCGCACTACGTCAGTGTCGCCCCTCATAATCCGATGGGCCCACTCGCAACGGCTGTCAATGTCCACTTTGCCGCTGCAACCCCGAATTTCAAAATACTTGAATATCTCCTACCGACCGAGACGGAATGGAACGCTTGGGTAGACGAGCCTTATCTACCGAAAGACGGCTATCTGGAATTGCGGGATCGTCCCGGTTTGGGTGTAGAGGTGAACGAAGCAGCTATCACCGACAACGAATACATCCATTGGCAGCGCACGTGTCCTACCCGTCCGGATGGTTCGACAGGT